>JAQBPK010000149.1 GCA_028287565.1 Vulcanimicrobiota bacterium | reverse complement strand
TCCTGCGTCGACACGAGATTGCCGTAGCCGCGCAGGCCGATCCCGCGATATCCGGTCGTGCCGCCGCCGCTGAGATCGTAGATGTAGCGGGTGGACCACGGATACGCCTGGATGTCGCTGACGTCGTACGGCTGCTGTACTTCCACAAGCCGGTCGGCGCCGTCATACCATTTTGTGGTGACGCCCGTAGCACAGGTCGCATTGGTCGTGCACCCGTAGTGGTGCGTCTCGGTAAGCACGTTGCCGTCGAGATCGTAGGTGAATGTGGTCGCCACGCCGCTTGTGTATTGCGAGGCGCTCTGCTTGGACTTCACCGAGCCGTCCGGGAAGTAATCCGTGTGCGAGGTGGTGTTCCAGCCCGACTGCGCGCCCGACTTCAGACACGTGCCGCTGGCCGTCGCGGAATCGTCGGGGTCCGAGGCGGTCTTTAAACGATTCAGGCTGTCGTAGGCGAGAATCCAGTAGCCCGAGCCTGTGCCGTAGCACAGCAGATTGCCGTTGGTGTCGTACCAGAACGTCTGCTGTGGCTGGCGCGTTTGCGTGGTGGGATCGCTGCTTTGCGCGATCGGCGCGCCGAGCACTTTGGTGGGCAGACCGTAGTCGATGCCGCCCTGCTGGCCCACGTCGTACGAGATCGTGCGCTGATAACCGCTCGGCGCGGCCGCCGTCGCCGGCGACGTCATCACGTCGAGCTCGCCGTTCGGCTCGTCAGTGGTCGGGTTCCAATGATACTGCGTGGCAACGCTGCTTTGCGGACATAGGCCGCCTGGACCCGGAGTCGGTGCGGCCGGCGGGAAACCCGCAGCGGCGCTCTGTGACGGGGCGGAATTCGGATCGCAGTACGCCGTTACATTGTCGTGAGCATCGTACGAAAACAGCCGGGTCGGCCGCGACGTGCCCGGTGTCGGGGGCGGCGCTGCGACGGCCACGGTATTGCCGTCCATGTCATAGACGTAATCCGTCTGGTTGCCCCGCGCATCCGTCTCGTATGCAAGGTTGCTGTTCGTATCCCACGACTCGTAGGTCACTAGCCACGTGCCCGTGCACAGCTGGCCTTGATTCATGCTCGCCGTGCACTCTTGGGTCTGCGTCGGGCGCCCTTTGTCGTCGGTGACCCAGTTGGTCATATGACCGTCGGTGTCGCGGAAGGTCGCCGTCCCCACACCCCTGGTGTAATACTCGCCCAGATACCAAAAGCCGGTCGTTGCGTAGCCGGCTTGGAGCGTGGACGTGTTCGATCCGTCCGCGATCGGTGGATTCACCACCGCGTAGTGCCAGATCGTGCTCGCGTTGGACGTCGCGGCGCTCCCGCCCGTGAACGTGAACGTCAGTAGCCCGCCGTCCGTGCCGCATCCCGCGGCCCGGCAGCCGCCGTCGTACCGCGGGCTGGCCGCATATTGTAAGATCGAATCGGAGCCGATCGACTGATACCCGTACGTCTGGATCGGGCGCACGCCGGAAGCGTTGTTCTCCGGGCGCGACACCCACGTCAAATTGCCCAGCGCGTCATAGCCGTACCATAGCGACACGGACGCCACGCCGCCGGGATATGTCAGTTGCGAAAGCAGCCGCCGTCCGTTGACATCGCCGAACGTCAGCGTCGCGGTTTGACCCGACTCGGTCTGCGCGACGATCGAACCGATCTTTCCATTCGTGGACGCAACGCCGCCATCCCAGCTGTACGAAAACGAGATCCAGGTTTTCCGATTGCGCCCGACGATCTGGTACAAGCGCCCGGCGTAGCCGCCGACGGTTCCTAAACTCGGGCACGTCTTGGTCGGGACCGGCGAGTAAAAGTAGTAGACGGTACCGTTCTTCTTGGTCCACAGGTGTCCGCAGCCAGTGTCGTCCCCGGCAAGGGTTGCATGCTGGCCCGGCGTGATCGAAGTATACACGGCCGGCGTCGTCGTTCCAACGCGTGCATAGTCGTAACGCGCGCCGTCGATATCGTATACCGACTTGATCCCATTTGACGTCTGCACCAAATGGGCGTCGAACGTGTTTGTCCAGCCGTTGCCGAACAGACTCTGCCAACTGCTGTAGACGGTGGGAATGACCGCCGGCATTTGCGAGTTGTACGTGCGCCGGAACGCCAGTGCGATGCTCTTGTGCGGCACCGACATGTCGTCGTCTTGCAGTAGCACGTTGCCCGTGCCCACATTCACCATGACGTGCCCGCCGCCCGGAACGTTTTGCTCTTGATATCGCCACCACGGATTGATCCCCGTGCCCGGCGTGCCGTCCGCCAGCGTTTTCGTCGACCGGGTCACGGGCGCCGCCGACGCGTTCATCGCAAGTTGTGCCACGGCGCTGCGACGCGCTCGGGCGGCGGTTTTGAGAACGCCGTCGATCTCGCCCGGCCGCAACATCGGCGGCCCGGGCACGGGCACCGGATTCGCCGCGTGCACCGCCGGCACGACGTGCGGACGAAGCGTGCTCACCGGCGGCAATGAGGGCCGCACCCGCGGCGGCTCATCCACATGGACACGAACTGGCGGGACTGCGGCAGCAACGGTCATTGCGCGATGCGGCACGCTGCGCGCCTCAGAGAGCGCGTGACCACCGGGCAACGGCGCCACGAGCGAAACGCACAACAGGATCGACAGGCCGGTTCGCGCGCGCAAATGCATACGAAAACCTCTCCACACCCGGATGAGGGCAGATATCGTAGTATGCTACATAGCTACTACGAGTACGGTCGCTTCGTCAAGTAGGGAAACCTCATCGGCCGACGGCGCGACGCTCCTCCGAACGCCGTTCATTGCGTAGTATTACGGACGGCTAGCGGCGCCGGGGGCGGCTAGCATGGGGGCGTCGCGCACGGATTGTCGTGCGCTTTCGAAAGGAGGCCCCCGTGCCGGAAGACGACGTCTATCCGTCCCTTAGCGTTCCGACGCCGCCGCGCGACGCCGACGAGCAGCGCTGGAACGTCGAGTCCGTGATCGGCTCGCGCGTGCTGCTGGGCGCCGGGCTCGTGTCGCTGCTCGCCGGAACCGTGTTCTTCGTCAAGCTCTCCAACGACAACCAATGGATCCCGCCGCAGGTGCGCATCCTGTGCGGCCTGATCGCCGGGCTCGCGCTGATGCTCGGCGGCGCGTGGCGGCTCGCCAAAGAGCGCACGCTCGTCGCCGAAGGCGTCACCGGCTTGGGCGCATCGGTAATCTACCTCTCGCTGTGGGGCGCGTTCGGTCCGTTCCACCTGATCGACTACCGCGTCGCCTTCGCGGCAATGATCGCCGTGAGCGCTGCGCTCGCGCTCGTCGCATGGTCGCGCAAGAGCGAGAACGTCGCGCTGCTCGGGCTCGCGGGCGGCTATCTCACGCCGGTGCTGCTGATGGCCGGGCCATTCGATCGCGGCGTGCTCGCGGTCTATCTCGCGGTGCTCTCCGGCGTAATGCTGATGCTCGCCGTGCGCTGCCGCTATCGGCGCGTCGAAGCGGCGTCGTTCGCCGCCGCGCTGCTCTACGCGCCGGTGTTCGCGCCGGCGACGGCCGCGGGTGACGTCTGGACGTCGAATCAGAGCCTCCTCGTCGCGAGCGTGCTCTTTGCGGAGTTCGCGCTCGCGCTGCTCTTTGCCGCGCGCCGCGAGCAGCAGGTCGATCTGCGGCGCATCGGATTGCTCGCGGCCGAAGTGCTCGCGTATGCCGCGGTGCTGGAGCTCGAGCTCAACTGGAACGGGCCCGTGCTCGCGTTCGCCGACGCGGCATTCGCCGCGGTGCTGCTCGCCGCCGTGACGGCGCGCGTTCCGGTCGCGATGCGGACTGCGTACGCGTGGCTGGGCATCGGCATCCTCACGCGCGCCGTCGAGGCGTGGGGTCACGGCCACGCGCTCACGGCGACGATTGCGGTCGAAGGCGCGGCGCTGTTCTACACCGGGCTGCGCACCGATCGTTCCTGGATGCGCACGGGCGGCTTCGCGCTGCTCGCGCTTGCCACCGCCGGCGCGACGATCCACCTGCTCGGCGACAACGTGAAGTACGCCGTGTTCAACGTGCGCACGTTCACCCTGGCGACGGTCGTCGTCGCGCTGTTGGCGGTGCTGGCGGACCTTCGCGCGCGCACCGAACCGCTGCTGCACTGGGAACGCGATCTCACGCCGGCGCTCCTCATCGTCATCTCCGTGCTGAGCGTCGCCGGCATCACCGCCGATGCCGTCACGGCCACGGCGGCGGACGGCACGTGGACCGCGGCTACGCAGACCACCATCTCCGTGCTTTGGTCGATCGCCGCGACCGCGCTCGTCGCGCTCGGCTTCCGTTTCCGGTGGTCGCTTGCGCGGTGGCTCGGCATCGCACTGTTCGGCGCGACGATCTTCAAGGTGTTCACGGTCGACATGACCGGGCTGGACTTCATCGAGCGCGTCGTCTCGGCGATCGTTCTGGGCGCGGTGCTCGTCGTCGTCGCCGGCCTCTACCAGGTCGTGATGCTGCGCCGGCGCGCGTCATGATCCCCATGCTCGCGGCCGCGGCGTTCTCAGCAGCGCTGGACGTCTCGGCCGTGCGCGCACCGTACGCGCGCGTTCACATCCCGGTCGCGGCCGATCCGACGCCGGACCACAACTACCGCGATCTGCGCGTGCGCGACGACCGCGGTGTGGAGATCCCCTACGCGCTCGATCCGCGCCCGCCTGACCCGCACACGGTCGCCGTGCGCACCGCCGGCTTCGAGCGGCCCGCGGACGCGCCGGCGGTGCAGCGCGCGACGCTCGATCTGTCCGCGTCCAATCTCGCGGTCGCGTCGCTGCGATTCGACACGTCGACGCCCGCGTTCGCGCGCGACGTGCTGATCGAGCACAGCGACGACGGCGCGACGTGGAGTGGCAACGTCACCGAGCGCATCTCGCGCTTCCGTGTCGGCACGCCGCACCTCGCGCTCGACGTTGCGGACGGAAGCGCGCGGTTCTGGCGCGTCAGCATCGACGACCGCGACGACGCGCCGCTGGAAAACTTGCGCGTCACGCTGTACGCGACCGCGCACGAGATCGTGTTTCCCGTCGTGCGCGGCCGCCGCTACGCGCTCACGTTCGGCGATCCTGGGCCGGCCGCACCGGTGTACGATCTGCCCGCGCGGCTCGAGCACGAGCGCTGGCGGGCGGATACGGCGAGCGTACGGCGCGTCGTCGCGCTGTCACCGCGGTCCTCCGACGTGCCGGCCGTCTCGCCGCCCGCTCGTGCGGCACCGGCTGCGCGCGCAAGCCCCGAGGCGCCACCGTGGCTGGTGCCGGTCGCGTTCGGCGCCGCGGTCGTCGTTCTCGCCGCGTTCGCGCTGCGCTTGACCCGCACGCCGGAAACCACGGGGACCGGCAGCGAGTAGTCCGAGGGGAATACGATCCCTCACGTTGGAGAAGAAGGCCGTGACCCGGCGCCGCCCCAAGACCCCCGTGCTCCTCATCGTCGCGGCGATGGGAGTGGTGTTCGGAGACATCGGAACGAGCCCGCTGTACACGCTCAAGGTGTGTCTGGGGCTCGCGCACTCCAAGGGCGGGCTCGACGACGTGCTCGGGATCTGCTCGCTGCTGTTCTGGACGCTCGTGATCGTGGTGTGCGTCAAGTACGTCACGTTCATCATGCGCGTCGACCATGAAGGTGAAGGCGGCATCCTCGCTCTGCTCGCGCTGGCGACGCCGCCGCGCCCGTTCGGGGTGACGATCAAAGCCGGCGTGCTCACGCTGATCGTGATCGTCGGCGGGTCGATGATGATGGGCGACGGCATCATCACGCCTGCGATCTCCGTCATCTCCGCCGTCGAAGGCATCGGCATCGTGTCGCAGGCGTTCGAGCCGTACGTCGTGCCGATCGCGCTGCTGGTGATCGTCGGCTTGTTCGCACTGCAGCGCAGCGGCACGGAGAGGGTCGGCAAGCTGTTCGGGCCCGTGATGCTGGTGTGGTTCGCGTCGATCGGCATCTTCGGCGCGCGCGCGATCGTGGAGCATCCCGAGGTGCTGCACGCGCTCGACCCGCGCTACGCCGCGCATTTCCTCGGGCACAACGGCTTAGCGGGGTTCACGATCTTGGGCGGCGTGGTGCTCGCCGTGACCGGCGTCGAGGCGATGTACGCCGACCTCTCGCACTTCGGGCGCGGCCCGATCGTCACGGGCTGGTTCACGCTCGTGTTTCCGGCGCTTATCCTCAACTATTTCGGCCAGGGCGCCAACCTGCTGTCGAATCCCGCTTCCATCGTGAACCCGTTCTACTCGCTCGCGCCGTCGTGGGCGCTCATCCCGATGGTCGTGCTCGCTACCGCGGCGACGGTGATCGCGTCGCAGGCGCTGATCTCGGGGACGTTCACGCTCATCGAGCAGGCGATCGCGCTCAACCTCGCGCCGCGCGTGCTCGTCACGCACACGTCCGACCGCCACAA
>JAQBPK010000114.1 GCA_028287565.1 Vulcanimicrobiota bacterium | reverse complement strand
AGCGCACGGGCGCGTTCGTCAGCGGTCCGGTACCGCTCCCCACGGAGATCAACCGGTTCTGCGTCAACCGCTCCCCGCACGTGGACAAGAAGTCGCGCGAGCACTTCGAGATGCGCACGCACAAGCGTCTGATCGACATCCTGCAGGCTTCGCCGAAGACGATGGACGCGCTGATGCACCTCGACCTCCCCGCGGGCGTGGACATCGAGCTCAAGGCATAGAGGAGGCTTCGCCGCTCTTGACGAGCGCCGAAGCCGCGCCCTGGCGGGCGCCCTCACGTCGACGACCCCGGTGGGAGCCGGGGTCTTTTCTTTTCGTTACCGCGTGATGGAGCGTGGCGCGGTGCGGGTAGAGTGGGGGAAATGATGCTGCCGGAGCAGGCCTTGGAGGGCCTTCCGCCAGTCGACCTTGCGACGCTCGACCTGCTGCCCGACCCCGCGTGGATCACGGCGCGGGAACCAGGTGTCGCCTACTTCAACGCTGCCTGGCTCGCGCTGACCGGCACGTCGGCGCGTATCGTAAGCAGGCCGGATTTCCTCGCCTTCCTCCATCCCGACGAACGCGACCGCCTGCTGCCGGAATGGCAGGCGTCCGTGCAGAGCGGCGAGCCGTTTTCATCGCACTACCGCATCCGCCGTGCCGACGGCGCCTATCACTGGTTCCTCATGCGTGCCGTCCCGGTGCACGACGGCGGCGGATTCGCGGGCTGGCTCGGAACAGTGGTTGACGTCGACGCGGAGCGCCGCACGCAGGACGAGCTGCTCGCCGCGCAAGCGCGCACGCTCTCGATTGCCAACGCGATTCCGCAGCTCATCGGAATCACCGCGCCCGACGGAACGGTGATCTCGGTGAACGACTCGCACGTCGCCTACACCGGGATGACGGTGGAAGACATGCGGGGCACGGGCTGGGTTTCTATCGTCCATCCCGAGGATCTCGACGCGCTGGTCACGGGCTGGCAGAGCGCCGTAGCGCACGGTGAACCGTATGACACGCAATACCGCCTGCGCCGTCACGACGGCGTGTACCGCTGGTTCTTGAACAAAGCGATTCCGGTTCGCGACGCGAGCGGTGCGATCACCGCGTGGATCGGCACCGCGACCGACATCGACGAGCGCAAGCGCGCCGAGGACGCTTTGCGCGTCGTGGTCGAGGCGGCGTCCGCGTTCGCCGGCACGCTCGACGCGTCGGTCGCGTTGCAGCGCCTCGCCGACATCGCTGCGACGCACCTCGCGGACTGGTGCGGCGTGTACGTGTACGATTCGGCGCAGCGGCTGCGCGCTGTCGCGATCTCGCACAGCGATCCGCACCGCGTGCGGTTCGTGCGCGAGTACATGCGCCGCTATCCGGTGCGCGAAGACGACCCCGTCTCCGTCGTCGCGTCGACCGGCGTACCGCTGCGCGTCGACGCGATCACCGACGACATGTACGACGTCATCGAAGATCCCGAGCAGCGGCTGCTCGCGAAGTCGCTCGGGCTGCGCGCCGTGCTCTACGTGCCGCTCGGCGTGGACGAGGAACGTTACGGCGTGTTCTCGCTCGCGCTCGCGGAGAGCGACCGCACGTTCACCGCGGAGGACCAGCAGCTCGCGACGCTGATCGCACAGCGCGCGTCGATCGCGGTCGGCAACGCGCGGCTGTACGAGCGCCAGCGCGAGGTCGCGCGTACGCTTCAGGCATCGTTCCTGCCGCCCGAACTCCCGCGTGCGGAGGGTGTTCGGTTCGACGCCGTCTACGCGCCGGGCACGCGCGACCTCACCGTCGGCGGCGACTGGTACGACGCGTTCCCGTTCGACGGCGGCGCGCTCGCGTTCTCCGTGGGCGACGTCGCGGGGCGTGGGCTCGAAGCCGCCGTGCCGATGGGCAAGATGCGCCAGACCTTCCGCGCGCTCGCCGTCGTCGAACCCGATCCGGCGCGCGCGCTCGCCGGCGCGGACGCGGTGCTGCGCGGCGAGCACTCCGATGTCTTCGTCACGGCGTTCGTCGGCACGTACGACCCACGAACGCGTGCGCTGCGCTACGCGAACGCGGGCCATCCGCCGCCGTTCGTGCGCGCCGCCGATGGATCGCTCTCGCGGCTGGAGGCGGCCGGAGTGCCGCTCGGCCTCGGGATGTTCGACGTGCTGCGCACGCGCGAGCGTTCGCTGCTGCGCGGCGACTTGCTGATCGCATTTACCGACGGGCTGATCGAGGCGACGCACGACATCGAGGAAGGCGAACGCGCGCTCGCGCGGGCGCTCGAACATCCGGCGTTCGCGTTCTGCTCGGCGCCGGCGGCGCTGCTGCGCGCGTTGGTCGTCCCGGAAATCCCCGCGGACGACGTCGCGATTCTCACGCTGCGTGCCGGCGGCGGAGCAGACTGGTCGTTCGACGCGAACGACGCGCGGGCGGCCCAGGCGGCGCGGGTGGAGTTCGTCGCTCGCCTGGCGGCGGAAGGCATCGATTCCGAGCAGCGGCTGGCGTACGAGATCGTGTTCGGCGAGATTGTCGGGAACGCGGCGCGCTATACGCCGGGCCCGCTCGATCTGACGCTGCGCCGCGATGGGGCAAAGCTCAGGCTCGCGGCGCTCGACCGGGGTCCGGGATTCGGCTGGGCCGCCACCTTGCCGGCCAACGCCTGGGCCGAGAGCGGCCGCGGCCTCTTCCTCATCGATACGCTCTCGCGCGGCGTGCGCATCGAGCACCTGGCGGGTTACGGCAGCTATCTCGAGGTAACGCTCGCCGCTTGAACCTCTCGCTCGCGGCGTGCCGGCGTGCAGGCGGGCGGTCGAATCGGCGCGATCCGCGGGCGGTGTTCCGGCGCGGCTCTGAGAAACAGGCAAACATGCCGACGCCCATCGACGTGACGTACGAGCGTGTCTTCAGCGGAACGACCCGCCGTATCTACGAGCTCCTCGTCGAGATGGGTACGTCGCAGGACCGCATCTGGCCGTTCCCGTCGCAGCCCTTCATGCGCAGCCCCGGGCCGCTGACGCCCGGGACGACGGAAGAGTGGCACGGAGGGCTGCACGCCGTGCTCGAGGACGTCGAGCCGGAGAAGCGCATCGTCTGGCGGATCGACACCGAGGGGGTGGACGGGAGGCATGCGTTCACGCTCGAAGCGGACGGCCGCCGCGTGACGGTGCGCCACCGCCTCACCGCGACGCTCGACGAGGTACAAGGCCGCCTGCTATGGCGGCGCCTCGAAGAGCAGCACGAACGCTCGATCGAAGGTCTGTTCGACAAGCTCGAGCGCGTACTGAGGCGCTGAAGTCGAAAACCGTATGATTCTACCACTGTTGCTGTTCGTGCATCTTCTCGCCGTCGCGCTGATCTTTCTAGCGACCGGCATCGAGGTCGCCGCATTCATCTTCGTGCGGCGAGCTACGACCGTCGAGCAGACGCGCGCGGCGCTGACGCCGACACCGATGGTCGGGCCGATCATCGGACCGTCGGCCGGCGTGCTGATCCTCGCCGGCGTCGGTATGGTCTTTGCGGGCGGGTTCGGATGGCAGCCGTGGATCGTCACAGGCCTCTTGGTCGCCGTCGCGCTTTCCGTGAACGGCCCGCTCACGAACGGCAGGCGCATGGAACGTCTGTACGAGCTCGCGCGCGCCGCGCCGAGCGGGTCCATAACGCCGGACCTCGAGGCGGCGCGCTCGGACCGCTTCCTGACGTATTCGGTCGGTGTACTCTTCACGCTGATGGCGTGCATGCTGTACGTCATGTCAAACAAGCCGCCGGCGCCGGTGTGCCTCGCCGCCGTCGCGATCGCGCTGATCGTCGCCGCGGTACCGATCCTCGCGAAACGCTGAGACCTCGAACCGCTGGCCCTGCGCCTGCTACGCGAAGGCGCTTTCGCCGGTGATCGCTTGGCCTAAGATCAGCGTGTGGATCTCGCTCGTGCCTTCGTACGTGAGCACGCTCTCGAGGTTGTTCATGTGGCGGATTACCGGGTATTCCAATGTGATGCCGCTTGCGCCGAGAATCGTGCGCGCTTCGCGGCAGATCGCGAGCGACTCGCGCACGTTGTTGAGCTTGCCGAACGAGACGTGCGCGGAGTGCGCCTTGCCTTGATCTTTCAACCGCCCGACGTGCAGTGACACCAGCAGACCCTTGTTGATCTCCAGCATCATGTTCACCAGCTTCTCTTGCGTGAGCTGGAATGCCGCGATCGGCTTGTCGAACTGGATGCGCGTCTTCGCGTACTCGAGCGCGCTCTCGTAGCATGCGCGTGCCGCGCCGAGCGCGCCCCACACGATGCCATAGCGCGCCTCGTTCAGGCATGATAGCGGTCCGCGCAATCCGCTCACGTTCGGCAGCATCGCGTCCGCCGGAAGACGGCAATCCTCCAGAATCAGCTCGGACGTTATCGACGCGCGCAGCGACAGCTTCTTCTCGATGTTGCGCGCCGAGAAGCCCTTCGTGCCTTTGGGGACGACAAAGCCGCGGATCGTTCCGCTGCGCTGGCCGTCCTCGGGATCGGTGCGCGCCCACACGATCGCGACATCCGCGATCCCGCCGTTCGTGATCCACGCCTTCGAACCGTTCAGGATGTAATCGGAGCCGTCGCGGCGCGCGGTGGTGCGCATACCGCCCGGATCGCTGCCGAAGTCCCACTCCGTCAGGCCGAAGCAGCCGATCGCGTCGCCGGCGGACATGCGCGGCAGCCATGTCTGCTTTTGCTCCTCCGAGCCGTGCGCCCAGATCGCGTACATCGCGAGCGAGCCTTGCACCGACACGAAGGAGCGGAAGCCGGAGTCGCCCGCTTCGAGCTCGAGGCATGCCAGGCCGTACGCGACCGCGCTGGTTCCCGCGCAGCCGTAGCCTTGC
>JAQBPK010000051.1 GCA_028287565.1 Vulcanimicrobiota bacterium | reverse complement strand
AGCCGCCGTGCGCGGCGCGGAGAGCGCGCTGCGCGCGAGCGCGGACGACGCGCGCGTGCGCGGCTCGGTCGCCGACGTCACCGACGCGGACGCGCTCGCGCGCTTCGCCCGCGACGCGGAGGACGCGCTGGGCGGGATCGACGCGCTGGTGTGCAACGCCGGCATATGGGGCCCCAAAGGCGCGCTCGACACGATTTCGTGGGACGAGTGGATGTACGCGTTCGACGTGAACGTGCACGGCGTCGCGCGCACCGTGCGCGCGTTCCTGCCCGCGCTGCGCCGCGCCGGCCGCGCGCGCATCGTGATCCTCTCCGGCGGCGGCGCGACCAAACCGATGCCGAACCTCGCCGCGTACAGCGCCACGAAATCCGCCGTCGTGCGGCTCGGCGAGACCCTCGCGGAGGAACTGCGCGGCGACGGCATCGCGGTCAATATGCTCGCACCGGGTGCCGTCAACACGGCGATGCTCGACGAGATCCTCGCCGCGGGGCCCGAGCGCGTCGGGCGCAAGCAGTACGACGACGCGCGCAAGCAGCGCGAGAGCGGCGGCACGCCGCCGGAGCGCGGTGCGGCCTGCTGCGCGTACCTGCTCTCCGGCGCCGCGGACGGGATCACCGGCAAGCTGATCAGCGCGGTGTGGGATCCGTGGGAGAACTTCGGCGCGCACCGCGACGAGCTCGCAGGCACCGACGTGTTCACGCTGCGGCGCATCGTCCCGGCCGACCGGGGACAGGACTGGTGATCCGCGTCGCGATCGTCGGCTGCGGGCTGATCGGCCGCAAGCGCGCCGACGCGCTCCCCGCCGGCACGCTCGTCGCCGCGTGCGACGTGGACCGTGCGCGCGCCCAAGCGCTCGCCGCGCGGCACGCTGCCGATGCGTCGGACGACTGGCGCGCGACCGTCGCGCGCGAGGACGTCGGCGCGGTCATCGTCGCGACGACGCACGACCAGCTCGCGCCGGTCGCGGCGCACGCCGCGCGGCACGGCAAGCACCTGCTGATCGAGAAGCCGGGCGCGCGCCGCGCGCGCGAGCTCGACGAGGTGGCGGCGCTCGTCGCGCAACGCGGTCTCGTCGCGCGCGTCGGCTTCAACCACCGCGTGCATCCCGCGCTGCAAAAGGCGCGCGAGCTCGTCGATGCGGGCGCGATCGGGACACCGCAGTACGTGCGCGGCCGCTACGGCCACGGCGGCCGGCCGGGGTACGACCGCGAGTGGCGCGCGGTCGCGGAGCTGTCCGGCGGCGGCGAGGCGATCGACCAAGGGATGCACCTGGTCGACCTCGCGCGCTGGTTCCTCGGCGAGTTCACGAGCGTCCAAGGCGCGACGGCGACGTACTTCTGGGACATGCCGGTGGAGGACAACGTGTTCTTCCTGCTGCGCACGGACGCGGGCGCGATCGCGCAGCTGCACGCGTCGTGGACCGAGTGGAAGAATCTGTTCTCGTTCGAGATCACCGGGCGCGACGGCAAGATCGAGATAACGGGCCTGGGCGGCTCGTACGGAACGGAGCGGATCACGTACTACAAGATGCTGGCCGAGATGGGCCCGCCCGAGACGACGTCGTGGGAGTACCCGATGGCCGACGCGTCGTGGCGGCGCGAGACCGAAGCGTGGCTCGCCGACGTCGCGGCGCAACGGCCGTCGTCGCCGGGGATCGCCGACGCGCAGGCGGCGCTCGCCGTGATCGAGCGCGTGTACGCGGAGAACGCGCGGTGATCATCACGCGCAGCCCGCTGCGCATCTCGCTGGGCGGCGGCGGCACCGACCTCGCGTCGTACTACGAACAGCACGGCGGGTTCTTGATCGCGGCGGCGCTCGACAAGTACGTCTACATCACGCTGCACCGCACGTTCGATCCCGACATGATCATCAAGTACTCGCGGTTCGAGCGCGTCCCGCACGTCGACGCTATCGAGCATCCGATCATCCGCGAGGCGCTGCGGCTAACGGGCGCGACGGGCGGCCACCTCGAGCTCACCAGCATGTCCGACATCCCGGCCGGGACCGGCCTCGGCTCGTCGGGCAGCTTCACGACCGCGCTGCTGCACGCGCTGCACATGCAGCAAAAGCGCATCGTCTCTAAACAGGAGCTGGCCGAGGAGGCGTGCCGCATCGAGATCGACATCCTCGGCGAGCCGATCGGCAAGCAGGACCAGTACATCGCGGCATTCGGCGGCGTCACCTGCTTCACGTTCAATCCCGGCGGCAAGGTCGACGTCGCGCCGCTCGCTGCCAGCGAGGAGACGCTGGTCAACCTCGAGGACAACCTGCTATTGTTCTTCACCGGCTACACCCGCTCGGCGTCGGCGATCCTCAAAGACCAGAACGACCGCACGAAATCCAGCGACGGCGCGATGGTGCGCAATCTGCACCGCGTCAAGGAGATCGGCGTCGCGTCGTGCGAGGCGCTCGAGCACGGCGACCTGCACGGTTTCGCGGCGCTTATGCACGAGCACTGGGAGCTCAAGCGCAAGCGCAGCGGCGGGATGTCGAACTCGCGGATCGACGACTGCTACGAGCTCGCGCGGCGCAACGGCGCACTGGGCGGCAAGGTCATCGGCGCGGGCGGCGGCGGCTTCTTGATGTTCTACGCCGAGGACAAGGGGCGTCTGCGGCACGCGATGCGCGAAGCGGGCCTCGCCGAAGTGCGGCTGCGCTTCGACTTCTACGGCACGCAAGTCGTCACGCAGTCGTGAGATGACGCTGCGCGAGAATTGTGCGCTGTGCGGCGCGCCCGGGATTCCGGCCGGCGAGAAGTGCGGCCACCTCCGCACGCGCGCGTACCGGCTCGCGCGCTGCGGGAGCTGCGGTTTCGCATGGGTCGTCGACGCGGACGACGACTACGCCGCGCTCTACGACGACGCGTACTATCACGGCCGCGGCGCCGACCCGCTCGTCGATTACGTGGGCGAGCTGAGCGATCCGCGCACGCTGCGGCGGTACGAGTGGGACGGCCTGCTCGCGCTCGCGCGCGGCGCCGGGGCGCGCGACGGCGGGACGTGGCTCGACTTCGGCGGCGGCGCAGGCGGCTTCGCGCGCTTCCTGGCGGGGCACGGGTTCGACGCGCACGCGTATGACACGGGCGCCGGCGCGCAGCTCGGGCGCGCGCACGGCGTGCCGGTGCTCGACGACGAAGAGCTGCGCGCGCTCGACGGCACGTGGGACGTCGTCAGCGCCATCGAGGTCGCCGAGCACGTCGCCGATCCCGAGCCGTTCTTCGCGCGCATCGCCGCGCTGCTGCGGCCCGGCGGCGTCTTCGTCATCACGACGGGCAACGCCGAACGCGCACCGCGCGAGCTGCCGCGCTGGGGCTACGTGATGCCCGAGATCCACATCAGCTTCTACACGCCGGCCAACTTGCGCACGCTGTACGGGCGCGCGGGCCTCGAACCGGTCGACATGGCCGGCGCGCGCGGCTGGAACGGCGTCGTGCGCTACAAGACGCTCAAGACGCTCGGCGTGCACCGCGCGGGCGGTGCGCCCGCGCTGCTGCCGTGGGGGCTGCTCGCGCCGCAGATCGACCGCGTGCGCGGCGTCTCCGCCATGCCGTTCGCGCGCAAGCCTCTTTAGGCGCCGCGCGCGAGCGGCTCAGCCGAACGTGTACAGCGGCGAGCGGCGCAGCCGCAGCATCGCGCGCACCCACGTCGGCGGGTCTTTGAAGAACGCGACCTTCTTGCCCTCGCCGAAGCCGCGCGAGCGGTAGTTCACCGGCAGCTCGATGGGCTGGTAGCCTTTGCGGATCAGCTTGATGTTGATCTCGTAGTCGAAGTCGAAGCGGTTGCACTCGAACGCGAGGCCGTGCAGGCAGTCGCGCCGGAACACTTTGTACATCGTGAACGGGTCGAACAGCGTCTGCCCGTACAGCGTGTTGAACATCGTCAGCAGGCCGAGGTGGGCGAGGTTCATCAGCGCCGAGACGCCCGGGCGCTCGACGAAGCGGCGGATCTTCCAGCCGTCGCCCGTCGCGCCATGGCGCGAGCCGAGCAGAAAGTTGCGCCGCAGCGCGAACAGCGGGGCGACGAGCTGGTCGTAGTCGTTCACGTCGTACTCGAGGTCGGCGTCCTGGAACAGCACCACGTCCCCGCGCGCGTGCGTGAGCCCGGTGCGCACGGCGAAGCCCTTGCCGCGCGGACGGTCCTCGTACACGATGCGCACGCGCGGGTGCTCGGCGTAGCGCTGAACGACCTCGCGCGAGCCGTCGGTGGAGGCCGACTCGACGATGACCACTTCCAACTCGACGCCGTCGATCGTCTTGGCGAGCACGCGCTCGAGCAGCTCTTCGATCGTCGACACTTCGTTGTAGACGGGGACGATCACCGACAGCAGCCGGCCCGGATCGCTCTGACGCGGGCGCGCGAAGAGCGCGAGGTGCGAGTCGAAGAAGCGCCCGGGGTCGCCGCCGGCATCGAGCGCGTCGACGAGCGGCGCGAAGCTGCCGAAGCCGGCGCGCGTGAGCAGCAGCTGCAGCGTGTCGGCGGTGAAGAGCCACGACGGTTTGGAGCGCAGCGGGCGCCACGCGTCGCGCTGCGCGCGCGCGTCGCGCGACGCGAGCGACGGC
>JAQBPK010000045.1 GCA_028287565.1 Vulcanimicrobiota bacterium | reverse complement strand
AGGTTTCGGTGACGCCGTTCGTCCCATCGCGCGCGGTCACGACGAGCGGCTGCCCGGCGAGCCAGCCGCCGGGGTTGTCCACAGTGGTCGAGCCGAGCGCCGCTGCGGCCGCGGCAAGGACCGGCGGCGGCTTCTCGACGCCCAGCGCGCCGCCGCTCGACGTCACCAGCGACAGCGGCAGAACCGTCGGCTGCTGCCGCATCCCGGCGGCGAACGCCGCATCGTCGCGCGGGTCGGGCGACGGCTCGAAGAACGCGACGTCGAACGCGACGATCTTCGCGCCGGCCTTATGCAATCGCTGCAGCAGCTTGCCGTACACCGCGCGGCGCCACGGGAACTGGCCCAGGCCCGGATCGCGCGGATCGTTCGGCGGGTTCATCGACGCTTCGTCGATCCGCACCAGGCGCAGGTCGGGGTTCTCGTCGTCGCGGTCGGGGAAGCGGAACAGCTTCGCCGCGACCGGGTTGTCGTCAATGCGGAACTTCGCTTCGTTGAGCACGACGAAGTCCTGGACGCGGTTCGCCGACGGCACGACCTCGCGCGGCAGCAGGTAGAAGATCGCGCCGACCAGCGCCGCGACGGCCGAAAGCAACATCGCGACACCGAGAATGCGCAGGCGGCGAATTCGCATGGTGAACGCGCGCGCCTACGGCGGTTTCTAGCTCTGGACGCGCCCGATGTAGCGGCGGTCGCGCGTGTCGATGCGAATCACGTCGCCCGGGTTGACGAACAGCGGCACGTTCACGGTCGCGCCGGTCTCCAGCTTCGCGGGCTTCGTCGTGCCGGTCGCGGTGTCGCCTTTGAACCCCGGGTCGGTCTCTTCCACTTTGAGCTCGACGTGCGCCGGCAGATCCGCGCCGATCGCCGTACCGTCGTGGAACTGCACGGCGATCTTCATCCCGTCCTTCAAGAAGTCGGCGGGGTCGCCGATGACGTCCTTCTGCAGCGTGACGTTCTCGTACGTCTCCGCGTCCATGAAGTGGTATCCGTCGGCGTCGTTGTAGAGCATCTGCATGTCGCGGTTGTCGACCGTCGCGCGCTCGAGCTTCTCGCCGGCGCGGAACGTGCGCTCCACCGTCGAGCCCGTTTTCACGTTCTTGAGCCGCGTGCGCACGAACGCCGCGCCCTTGCCTGGTTTGACGTGAAGGAACTCGATGACCGTCCAGAGCTGCCCTTCGATGATGATGGTGACGCCGTTGCGGAAATCGTTGGAGCTGATCATTTGGTAATCATTGCGGTAGAGGATGTTCTCCGAGAATGTCGCGCCGACTGCGTCAGGCGCCACGTGTGGCGCTGGATTCACGCTGTTTGCGCGGAGCGCAAACAGCCGTCTTCTTCATGACTGGCGAGGCGCTTTCAGCAAGCTGAGCCGGTTTTCCGTCCCGTGTCGCAAGCGGTCGAGGTTCTCCTGATGCCGGTAGATGATGAGGACCGCGGCGACGAGCCCGTACACGAGGCCGATTCTGCCCAGGCCGAACCAGAGCACCGGCGCCATCGCGAGCGACGCCAGCATGGAACCGACCGAGGCGTAGCCGCACGCGATCACCGCCGCCACCCAGACGATCCCGAAGGCGATCCCGGCGGGCCACCAGAGCGCGATGGTCGCGCCCAAAAACGTCGCCACGCCCTTGCCGCCCTTGAAGCCCAGGAAGGGCGACCAGCAGTGCCCGGCCACCGACGCGAACGCCGCCAGCGCGGCCGGGACCGGGCCGCCGAGCGCACCTGCCGCCAGCGTGGGAGCGAAGCCTTTGAGCGCGTCGAGCGCGAGCACCGCGACCGCGCCGCGCTTGCCGAGCGTGCGCAGCGCGTTCGCTGCACCGATGTTGCCGCTTCCGGACTTGCGGATGTCGGTGCCGTAGAACGCGCGCGACACGAGCACGCCGAACGGAATCGAGCCGACGGCGAACGCCACCACGACGGCGGCGACCGAGATCAGCGGTTCGCTCATCCGCCGCGCTCTGAGCCGGAGTGCTCGCCGTGCCCGCCTTCCTCGCGCCGCGAGCGGAACTGGAACGTGAGCGGAACGCCTTCGAAATCGAACTCGCTGCGCAGCGTGTTCTCGATGAAGCGCCGGTACGACGCCGGCACCAGGTCCGGGTCGTTGACGTGGAACACGAACAGCGGCGGGTGCGTCTGCGGCTGCGAGCCGTACAGGATCTTGAGCGGCTTGCCGGAGTGGATCGGCGGCGGGTGCGCCATCACCGCGTCGCGCACGATCGAGTTCAGCTTCGCCGTGGGGACGCGCCGGTCGAGGTTCTCGGCGACGTGCGACACCAGCGGCATCAGGCTCTGCAGACGACGTTTCGTCAATGCCGACAGGAACGTCACCGGCGCGAACGACGCGAACGGCAGTTGCGCGTGGATCTCGTTGGCGAGCTCGGGCTGCGAGTACTCGCCCAGCTCGCGCACGAGGTCGTACTTGTTGCCGACGATGATGAGCGCTTTGCGCTCTTCGAGCGCGATGCCGGCCAGCCGGCGGTCCTGGTTCGTCGGGCCGGTGAGCGCATCGATGAGCAGGATCGCGATGTCGCAGCGCGCGATCGCCTTGAGCGAGCGCAGCGAGGAATAGTATTCGATCGAGCCGTGGTGGCCGGGCTGCTTGCGCACGCCGGCGGTGTCGATCAGGCGGAACCGGCGTCCGCTCCACGTGAACAGCGTGTCGATCGCGTCGCGCGTCGTTCCGGGGACGTCCGACACGATCGCGCGTTCTTCGTCGAGCAATGCGTTGAGCAGCGACGACTTGCCGACGTTCGGGCGGCCGATCAGCGCCAGCGACAGCTCCGTCTCGCCGAGGTCGGTCGGGTCTTCGGGCGGCAAGTGGTCGACGATCGCGTCGAGCAGGTCGCCCGTGCCCTCGCCGTGCAGCGCCGACACGCCGTACACTTCGCCGAAGCCGAGGCCGCCGAACTCCGCGTGCACCGATGCGGCGTGCTTGGGCGACTCGATCTTGTTCGCGACGAGGATCACCGGCTTGCGCGTGCGGCGCAGAATCTGCGCGACGTCCTGGTCGAGCGGGGTCAGGCCGTCCTGCGCGTCGACGACGAATACGATGACGTCCGCGTCGCGCGCCGCCGACTCGGCCTGCGCACGCGTGCCCGTAGCAATCGGATCGTCGGGGTCCGGCTCGGTGTCGATTCCGCCGGTGTCCACCAGCGTGAACGTGCGCCCGCGCCAGTCCGCGAGCGCGTAGAGGCGGTCGCGCGTGACGCCGGGGGTGTCCTCGACGATCGCGAGGCGCTGGCCGAGCAGGCGGTTGAACAGCGCGCTCTTCCCCACGTTGGGGCGGCCGACGACCGCGACGGTCGCCGGGCGCACGCGCAGGGAGGGTGCGAGGGCTTCGGACATGACCGCCCAAGGTTCCCATCCATATGCTCCGTCGCCTCGCGGCGGTCGCCGCGTGCGTCATTTTCCTCGCCGCCGTCCCGACCGGATCGCTGTACGTGACCACCCTGCCGACCGGCGCCGACGTTTGGATCGACGGCACGTACGTCGGCCGCAGCCCGCTCGTCCTCGGCGGCCTGGCGACCGGGCGCCACACCGTCGGCCTGACGAAGAACGGCTGGAACCCGCTGCAGCTCGACGTCAGCGTGATCGCCGCGCAGACGACACTCAGCTCGACGAAGCTGGACCGTGCGAACACCGGCGTACCGCCGCAGCCGGGCTCGATCGCGATCCACGGGATACCGTCCGACGCGACGTACGTGGACGGGGTCGCCGCGGCGCCGTCGAAGGACGGCACGATCCCGGTTTCCGCCGGGACGCACCTGCTCGCGGTCCGCACGCCGCGAGGCCGGATCACGCGCACGGTGCAGGTGTGGCCGGCGACGCGCACCGACGTCGTGCTGCAGCCGGACGTGGAGGCGCCGCGGCCCAGCGTCGTCGCGCCGGCCGAGGACTACGTTCCGCGGAGTGCGATCCGAATCGACGGCGAGAAGGTCGTCATCCGCTACGGCGGGCACGAAGTGATCGGCCGCATCGGGGCCACCAGCTACCGGGTCGACGGCCGATCGGTCGACTACGGCGAAGCCCCCACGATGATCGGCCTGCGCCTGTACCTCCCGCTCGACCTCCTCACCACGCTCTCTTCCGGAACACGCTGACTTGGCTCAACGCTCTACCGAGACCGCACGCTAGATGGCGCAAATCTACATCGAGACGCACGGCTGCCAGATGAACGAAGCCGACTCGCAGGACATTCAGCGCCGCGCGATCTCGGCCGGGTTCACGCTGGCCGAGCGGCCCGAAGACGCGTCGGTACTCGTGCTCAACACGTGCACCGTGCGCGACAACGCCGAGCGGCGCGCGTACGGGCGCATCGCGCACTGGAAGGCCGTCAAGGACGCGGACCCGTCGGTGAAGGTGATCGTGACGGGGTGTCTGGCCGAGCAGGACAAGGACCGGATGCGGAAGATCGTGCCGCACGTCGACGGCGTGTACGGGACGCGCGAATTGGGCGCGCTCGGCGACGCGCTCGCGGCGTGGCGCGCGGAATATCCCGAGGACGACTTCTCGGTGGACCGCGAGATCGAGACCGTGATGGGCGGCGCCGGCGAAGGGATCGCCGGACCGTACGACTACCTGCGCGCGTTCGTGAACGTGCAGCGCGGGTGCTCGTACTACTGCACGTTCTGCATCGTGCCGCACGTGCGCGGTCGCTTCGACCACCGCCCGATGCGCGACATTCTCGACGAGATCCGGCTCAAGACGGCGGCCGGCGCGCGCGAGATCACGCTCGTCGGCCAAACGGTCAACGCGTACAAGGAGCCGGCGACCGGCGCGGACTTCGCGGACCTCATCCAAGAGGTGTGCGCGATCGAGTCCGTGGAGCGGGTCGGCTTCATCAGCTCGCACCCGAAGGATCTCAACGAGAAGCTCGCGCGCGTCTGCGCGACGCTGCCCAAGATGAACCCGCGCTTCCACCTCGCGCTGCAGTCGGGGTCGAACCCGATGCTGCGCAAGATGAACCGCAAGTACACGATCGAGCAGTTCCTCGAGCGCATCCACATGTTCAAGTCGCACAACCCGAGCTGGGCGATCACGACCGACTTGATCGTCGGGTTCCCCGGCGAGAC
>JAQBPK010000022.1 GCA_028287565.1 Vulcanimicrobiota bacterium | reverse complement strand
GGCCGAGGATCGCGGTCCGATGGGCAGCAACGGCTGGGTGGTCGGCGCGGACCGCTCGACCACCGGCAAGGCGATGCTCGCGAACGACCCGCACCTCGACGTCGGCATCCCCGGGATCTGGTGGCTGGTCGAAGCCCGCGCCCCCGGGCTGCACATCGCCGGCGGGGCGTTGGCCGGGACGCCGGGGGTGACGCTCGGCCACAACGACCACGTCGCATGGGGCGTGACGGCCGGCGAGGCGGCGGCGATGCGTGTTATCCGCGAGCAGGCCCGGGGCGCGGACGAGTTCTTCGAAGGCGGGCGCTGGGTCCGCGCGCATCACCGCAGCGAGCCGATCATCGTGCGCTTCGGCGGAACGGTCGACGCGGACATTCTCGAGACCGCGCACGGCGTCGTGATCGCGCGCGGCGATAAAGGCGGCGATGCGTACGTGATGGACTGGCGGATGCGGCGCAACCCGGTCTCGCCGCTCGCACCGTTTCTGGGACTGCTGCGCGCGCGGAGCGCGGCCGAGGGCGTCGCGGCGATGCGCGTCCTCCCCGAGCCGGCGCTCAACGTGCTGCTCGTCGACGACGCAGGCCGCGCCGCGTACCATTTCGCCGGCCAGGTGCCGCTCGAGCCGTCGTGGGGCCGCTGGGCAAGCGACGAGAGCGCGCCCGAGCCGGCATATTTGTCGTACGACCGCGCGCCGCACGTCGACCCGTCGCGCGGCGCCTTCGTCGTCAGCAGCAATAACCGCCCCGGCGGCGCGGGGTCGCCGCGGCTCGCGCCGTTCTGGCCGTCGCCGTACCGCGCGTTCGAGATTCGCCGCGCGCTGCGCGGCGCCGCGGACAAGCACGGCAAGCTGTCGCCCGAAGCGGTCGCGTTCGAACAGCGCGACGCGCACTCGCCAGCGGAACGCGAGTTCGCTGCTTTGGTGCTCGCGGCGGCAGCGCGCGCGCATGCCGAACGCGATTCGTCGCTCGCACCGCTGCTCGACGCGCTGCGCTCGTTCGATGGAACGCTAACGCCGGAGTCGCGCGGCGCGACGGCCACCGTCGCGCTGCGCGCCGACATGCTGGTCGCGCTGACGACCGCGCATCTGCCCGAACGGCTCGCGCACGCGTACCTGCCGACGGCGTCGAGCCCCGGCTTCGAAGTGGTGCTGCGCGCGCTGCGCGAACGCCCGCGCGGCTGGGTTCCGCGCGACGACTACGGTCTGTTCGTCATGCAATCGCTGCGCCGCGTGCGCACGCGGTTTCCGGGCGACATCCCGCCGTTCTCGGAATACGGCGCGCAGCCGCTGGCGCATCCGCTCGCACCGTTCGGCTTCACCGCGTGGAACGGCCCGACGCTGCCCGGCCGCGGCGGCAGCTTCGCGCCGGCCGTTCAATGGCACGGCCACGCGCAGTCGTTCCGCGCGGTCTGGATCGCAGGCGACTGGGACCACGGCACGATCGACGTCGCCGCGGGCGAATCAGGCGAACCGGGCTCCCCGCACTACGCCGATCAGTCCGGCGGCTGGATCCGGTTCGAGCGCACCGCGCTGCCGTTCTCTGACGCGGCGGTGCGCGCCGCGACGCGGTCGGCGCTGACGCTTACGCGCTGAACGCCTTCGGCCTGCGAGGATGCGGTTCGCGCGCGCAACCGCTCGTTGTACGCGAGAACCGCGTCCAGAAGGCCCGCGTCGGTGCGCTCGCGCGCCCATGCGGCGATCACGTGCAAGTCCTTCGGCAGACATCTTCCGCCGAATCCGCGCTCGGCATAGACGTCGGTGTGCGAATCGCCGACGCGCCGGTCGAGCAGAAACAGGCTGCGAAGCTCTGCGAAATCGACGTTCGCGGCGCGCGCGAGGTCGTAGAACTGGTTCGCGAACGTCACCTTCGTTGCGAGAAACGCGTTCTCCATGTACTTGACGAGCTCGGCCGCGACCGCGCTCGTCTCGACGAACCGCAGCGGCGGTGACGACACGCCGCGGTACGCTTCGCGAACGGCGGCGCACGCGTGCGCATCACCGCCGCAGATGACGAAGCCCGCCGAATCGGCGTCGGGCCACGGGTGTCCCGGTCGCTCGCCGACGTACTCGGGACTAAACGCGATCGTCTTGCCGGTCTCGGCCACGAGCGCGTCGACCGTCCCCGGCGGTACCGTCGATTTGATGCAGATCGGAACGTTCACGCGCTCGACGATCTCGCGAACGGCGGTGAGATCGCACGCGTCGCGGGCTCCGTCGTACGGCGTCGGCACGGCGACGAACACGACGTCGCAGCGGTTGAGCCTCTCCAGATCGGAGGCCGCTGCGTGCTCGCTGAGATATTTATCGTACACGGCGACGACGTTGTCCGGATTTCGCTCGAGCAGGCGATGCAACGCGGTTCCGACGAACCCGTGTCCGGCGATTCCAATGTCCAAGCTCTGCTAGTAGCGCGCGTGCGCCGTCTTTCCCTCCGGTCTTTCCGACCGCACGGAGCCTCGAATTGTATCATTCCAGCCAAGCCGAACCGGTATCCGCGCCGCGCCGCGTGGTGTACACGTGCCTCTTCGGGTTCTCCGAACAATTTAACGATTTCGACTACGAACCGGGCGACGGTGTCGATTACGTCTGCTTTACAGATGACCCCGACTTGCGCTCCGAGCGCTGGGAGATTCGGCTGACCGGTGCGGAGCTGCTCGATACGGCGCGCGCGGCCAAACGGATCAAAGCGCTGCCGCACCGTTTCCTCCCGGACTACGACTGGAGCCTGTACGTCGACAACACGGTGCGGCTGAAGCGCTCGCCGCGCGAGCTGTTCGACCGGTATCTGGCGCCCGCCGAATCGCCGCTGGTGTGCTTTAAGCATCCATGGCGCGACTGCGTGTACGACGAGGCGGAGGCCGTGATCGAGCTCGAGTTCGACGATCCCGCGCGCGTGCGGCACCAGATGGAGTTCTACCGCCGTCTCGGCTACCCGCCAAACGCGGGACTCGCGAAAGGCGCGTTCATGCTGCGCCGGCACCACGATCCCGCGCTCGTCCCCGTGATGGAACGGTGGCACCAGCAAGTGCTGTGCCATTCGAAGCGGGATCAGCTCTCGCTCAATCCGGTGGCGTGGTTCGACGGCTTCGAGATCGGTTATCTGGAAGAAGCGTTCCTCGACTTCGGGCTGGCCGAGTGGCCCGTCGTGAAGAACGGCGTGCGTCTGCCGCGTGACTTCGACGAGGCGCGATACCGGGCGCTCAATCCGGACGTGAATGTCCCCAACTGCCGCAAGCACTACCTCCTGCACGGCGCCGCCGAGCAGCGCGCGTACAAGTGACCCGCTGAGCGCGGCGCGGCGGCGCTTCGCGCGGCGATTCGCGTGTTTCGCGCACGTTTTCCGGCCGTTCGCGCGGCTTGCGCCCGCGGCGTGCGTGCGGGCGGCTATACTTCCGGCAGCGCTACTCTTCAGGAGGACATCGTGCCGGAATTTCCCTCGTTCTCGACCAACGGGCACTCGGCCAACGGGCATGCGAACGGCAAGACGCCGTCCGCCGCCGAGCTCGCGCGTCCCTACACGGACGAGGACGTCGCGCGTCTGCGCGGATCCGTTTGCATCGAGCACACGCTTGCGCGCCGCGGCGCCGAGAAGCTGCGCGAGTTGCTCGCGCACGACGAGCCCGTTGCCGCGCTCGGGTGCATGACCGGCGGGCAGGCGGTGCAAGCCGTTAAAGCCGGGCTGAAGGCGATCTATCTTTCCGGCTGGCAGGTGGCCGCGGACGCGAACACCGCGGGACAAATCTATCCCGACCAGTCGCTGTATCCGTACGACTCCGTGCCGAAGGTCGTCGAGCGCATCAACAACGCGTTTGTGCGCGCCGATCAGATCGACACCGTCGAAGGACGCGGCGGGGAGAAAGACTGGTTCGCGCCGATCGTGGCCGACATGGAAGCGGGCTTCGGCGGACCGCTGAACGTGTTCGAGCTGACGAAGTCGATGATCGCCGCCGGCGCGGCGGGCGTGCACCTCGAAGACCAGCTCGCGTCCGAGAAGAAGTGCGGCCACCTCGGCGGCAAGGTGCTGATCCCGACCTCGCAGGCGGTGCGCAATTTAATCGCGGCGCGGCTCGCGATGGACGTGTGCGGCGTACCGACCGTGCTTCTCGCACGCACGGACGCCGATGCGGCGAACCTTCTGCTGAGCGACGTCGACGACCGCGACAAGCCGTTCCTCACCGGCGAGCGCACTCCCGAAGGGTTCTACCGCGTGAAGCCGGGCATCGATCAGGCGATCGCGCGCGGTCTCGCGTACGCGCCGTACTGCGATCTCATCTGGTGCGAGACGTCGCATCCCTCGCTGGAGGAGGCCGAAGCGTTCGCCAAAGGCATCCACGCGCAGTTCCCCGGCAAGATGCTCGCCTACAACTGCTCGCCCTCGTTCAACTGGAAGCTCAAGCTCGACGAAGCGACCATCGCGGCGTTCCGCTCCAAGCTGTTCGAGTACGGCTACCGCTTCCAGTTCATCACGCTCGCGGGCTGGCACGCGCTCAACCACTCGATGTTCGAGCTGTCGCGCGACTACGCGGCGCGCGGCATGTCGGCATACGCGGACTTCCAAGCGCGCGAGTTCGCCAGCGAGCCGCAAGGGTACACCGCGACGCGCCACCAGCGCGAAGTGGGCACGGGCTACTTCGACGAGGTCGCAAAGGTCGTCGGGGGCGGCTCGTCCTCGACCACCGCGCTGACCGGCTCGACCGAAGAGGCGCAGTTCACGGCCGCATCGGTGTAACGACGCCGGCTACGCCCGGCGCAGTGTGACGGCGGGCTAGCTGCGGCGTGACGCGACGTACGCGTCGGCGGCGGGCACGAGACGCGCTCGGACGGCGAGCGAGAATCGTGCCCGCTCCATCGCGCGCGCGACGAACTGCGCGGGCGCGGGCCGGCCCTTCGCCTTGACGAACGCTTCCAGCTCGTCGAGCGGCGCCGCGTTCCAGAACGACTCGGGCACGTTCGCGATCGCGAGCGCGCGCTCGAACTCCGACCGGCTCGCGTTGAGCTCGTCGACGTGCGCCTTGTAGAACTGCCACACCAGCTGCGGGCTGTTCGGCGCCATCTCCCTGATCAGGCGGCTGCGCATGCCGGCGGCTTGCGGTGGAATCTCGGGCGACATGATGATGTCCAGCGCCTGCTGCACGAGCTTCGGATCGCGAACCTCGGCCAGCGCGCCGTAGTAGCGCCGCACCTCGGTCTCGTTGGCCGACGTCTTCGCGATCGCGTGCAGCCGGTCGAACGCGGCTTGGCCGGCGTTCTGCGCGACGATCGTCAGCACGACGGCTTGCTGCTCGGTGTCGAGCGACGAGCGGTCGGCGACGAACGCTGCGAAGCGGCGGCGCGCCTCGGCCACCACTGAAGGCTCGCCCCATTCGCCGAGCCGCTCGATCAGCAAGCGCCGCGTGAGCTGCGTGCTCGGCGCGTCGCCGGGTCGCGGATCCCAGCGGAGCGCGGCAAACGCCGGCCGCGCCACGGACCGTGCGAACGCGGCGAACGCCGCATGCCCTGCGGTGCCGCGTTCGTCGCGCTCGATCGTCTGAAGCGCGGCGAGGATCTGCTCCCAGGCGCGGTGGTTCGGGTTCGGTCCCTGTGCGGACGCGAATGCGAGGTAGGATGCCAGCGGCGCACGGTTCGCCTGCGCGAGCGCCCACTGGTCGTCCAGCAGCGCGATCTTGTCGCCGTCCGGAAGCGCCGCGAAGTTGCGGCTGTTCGTTTGCAGCGACGCGTCGTCGTATGCCACGCGGTAGAATCCGACCGTTCCGGCGTTCACGCTGAGCGGCGCCTCGCATCGGCCTGCGGCGATTCGCTGACCGTCCGCCGTCAAGAGCGTGGAGCGGACGGCGCCGCCCGCGCGCACCCTGATCGGAATGGTCCAGCGCGGATTCTTCGGATCGTTCCCGTCGTACACGAATCGCTTCTGCGTCAGCACGATCGTGCGCTTCCCGGCCGCGTCGCACAGCGTGCGAACGCCGACGAGCGGAAAGCCCGGCTGCGTCGTCCAGCTCGCCGCGATCTTCTCGACGTCGCTGCCGCTCGCGGCGGACAGCGCCTGCCACAGGTCGCCGCTGGTCGCGTTGGAGTACGCACGCGCTTTGATGTAGCGGCGGATGCCGGTCCGGAACACGTCCTCGCCGAGATGCGCTTCGAGCATGCGCAGAAACGCCTGCCCTTTGTTGTACGTGATCGCGGAGTCGAACGACGCCTCGGCTTCCATCTCGTCGGTGACGTGCTGCTCGACCGCGTGCGAGTTCAAGCGCGCGTCGGCGTTCATCGCCGTTTCCTTGGACGTGTCCTCGTGCTCCCACCAGCTCCATCCCGGGTTGCGCCGCGCCGTCTCTTTCGCCCCCATCCACGAGGCGAAGCTCTCGTTGAGCCAGATGTCGTCCCACCAGCCCATCGTGACGAGATCGCCGTACCACTGGTGCGCCATCTCGTGCGCCTGGATGCTGTAGACGCGCTGCTTCTGCTCGAGCGTCGCGTTCGGCCGGATCAGCAGCGCTTGATCGTTGTACGTGATCGCGCCCCAGTTTTCCATCGCGCCTTGAAAACCGCCGGGCACGGCGATCGAGTCGAGCTTCGGCAGCGGATACGGATAGCCGAAGTAGTCGTCGTAGTCGGCGAGGATCTGCTGCGCGTTCGCAAGCGCCGTTGCGCCGAGCTGCTCCTGGCCGCGCACCGCCCACACGCCGAAGTGCCGGCCGCGCGCGTCCGCATCCACGTGCGCGAGGTCCCCGGCGGAGAACTCCACCAGGTACGTCGGCATGTTCGGCGAGCGCCGGAACGTCGTCGTCGCCGACGCCCCGTTCACCGTGCGGCTCTCGGCCGGCATGTTGGACACGACGCTCCACGCCGCGGGCACCGTCGCCGTCAGCTGGAACGTCGCGCGAAACGCCGGCTCGTCCCAGCACGGAAACATACGGCGCGCATCCGTGGCCTCGAACTGCGTGGACAGCATCGTGCCGCTCACCGCGCCGGTGCGATACGGCTGGACGAAGAGTCCTTGCGGCGCGGTGTCGAGCTTGCCGGTATACGCAAACGTCAGCACGTGGCGACCCACGGCGGCCGGGCTCGCGAGCGTGAGCGTCGTGATCTGCTTTGCATCGTCGCTCGCAACGCCGGCAACCGCCGTATCGTCGAGCTTTACGTCCGTGAGCCGTTCGTTGAGCGAGTTGAACGCGATCGTGCTCACGGGCTTGCGCACGGTGACCAGGATCGTCTCGGTTCCGGTCAGCGTCTTCGACGCCGCGTCGGGTACGATCGCGATGCGGTAGTCCACCGGAACGACGTCCTTCGGCAGCTTCCCGGGCGCGGTCTCGAAGTCGAACGGCGCCTTCGCAATCCCGCTCGCCGCTGCAGCCGACACGAAGAACCCGGCCGCCAGCGCCACCCGCGCAAATGAAGAGCTCATCGCGCGGCAGTTTTCGTGCAGTCTTCGCGATGACCTAGGCTGAGCTCGGCGGGCCGCTATTCGCGCGCGCGGTACTGGCGAAACGTCACGTTCAGGCGCTCGCCCGTCACGCGCGGATCGCGCGGGACGCGATGCTCCCAGTACAGCTGCGTGTCGCCGGCCATCACGATCAGATCGCCGTGCGCGACGTCGACGCCGACAGGATCGTGGCGCAACCCGCTGTCTTTCTTGGGCCGCAGCTGAAACGTGCGCGTTGCGCCGAGCGAGAGCGACGCGACGACCAAGCGCGCGTCCTGCGTGCCGTCGCGGTCGCCGTGCCACGCGACGGCGTCGTTCCCGTCACGATAGCGGTTGAGAAAGCAGTAGTCGAACGACGTTCCGGTGTGCCGCTCGGCCATCTCGCGCACGAGCGCGAGCGCCGGCGTCCACGGCTGCGCCATCTTGCCGCCCCGGCCGGCGGTCTCGCGCGGCACGAGCACGCGCCTCCCGTACATCATCCGCGAGTCGGCCTTCCAGCGCGTGTCGGCACTGAGCTCGCGAACCACCGCGTCCGCGAGGTCGCGGTCGATGAACTCGGGGACGTACGTGACGTCGCCGCGGTCGCCCACGAGGCGCATGGGACTTGAGGCGGACGCGAACAAGGCGAGCTGGCGTGACAACGGCATGGCGGCGATAACGAACATACGTTCGCCATTGCGGCCACCGAACCCTCGCGCGGGCCCGGCGGGACGCGGCCTCGGATCGGCTAGCGCTCTTCGCGCGCGTGGCGCGTCGCGCGCTCGTTCGCCCGCGCGATCGCCGCAGCCACTTCGTCCTTGCGCATGTGGGTCGTTACGTGAGCGCCCAGCTTGCGCGCTTCGTCGAGCAGCTCGTCCTTGGTCTTGCCCTTGACGTCGACCCCGCCGTATGACGGGCCGGATGCGTTCGGGCCGTGCTGCGCCGCCCGCGGGTCCGAGGGACCTCTGTGATCCTTGGGCTCCCAGTGGTCGCCCACTTTCTCGAACGAGTGCTTGACCGAGGCCCACGCCGCACGGTGGGCGCGCTCCTCGTCGCCGTCGTACGTCTTCTCCGCGCTCTCGAGCGTCTTCTCGTACGTGTCCTGTGCTTTCTTTGGAGAACGCTCGAGCGTCGAGGGCAGGGGCGCGAACTCGCCGTTGTTTCCTTTTTCGGGCATACCGGTTACCTCGAACGCGATCGTACCCATTCGCGGGGTACAGGACCGTCATGAATGAGGACCGGGCAATCTCCGACAGCGACGAAGAGCCGGCCGGCGGCGGCGTGCTCGACCAGTACGACGACGCCGTGATCGCCGCCGACGACACCGGGATGCTCGCCGGAGAGCGGCTGATCACCGTCGCGGAAATCGAGGAGGGTCTCGAAGGAAAGTAACACGCCGCGAAGGTGACGTGTAACCCGTGACGTAACCCGGTCGCCTGTGAACGGAACGCGCAGCGCGCGCGCCAGCTTATGGGAAAAGGCGATGAGCCTCCCAATGGCGCGCGATGAAGATTTTTTTGGCCCGCACCGGCGGCCGGTCGGCATCGACCCGCAGTATCTGCGGGTCATCAGCGACACCGCGCTGCGGTCGCGACTCATCATGGCCGGGATCGCCGAAGGGTTACAGTCACCCAAAGGGCCCCAGCGCATCAAGTCGATCATCCGGCTGTATCCCGATTTCGACGCGCCGCGGCCCGGCAACCGGCCGCGCGCGATTCGCGCCGCCGCGCCGCCGCCGAGCGAGCCGTCACGCGCGGCGTTCGGCCTGCCGACCGTCGAGGAGCTCAACGCGCTGCTCACGCGAATCCATCAAGCCGAGCGCGAGGTCAGCCACGAGCTGCAGGGCCGGCTGAGCGGCGACATCGACCGGCTCAAGAAGCAGATCGCGACGCTCGAGGGCGACGACTTCGAGCGCGCCTTTCGGGAGCTCGAACAAGCGATGCGCCAGCGCCGCGAGCTGGGCACGCAGATTCGCGAGGAAGCGTTCCGCCGCATCGACGCGGACAATTCCTTCGAGCCGCGGCGCTATCTGCGGCTGATCGCGCGCGAGCGCGGCTGAGCTTCGCGGCGCGCGGCCGCTACTGCATCGGCGGGATCCCGGCGTCGGCCGGCGCCTGGCACTGCGGGTGCCCGCACAAGCATGCGCCGTCGCCGGGCTCTCCGTTCGCGCGGGCCGCGCAAAGCTTGCTGCAGAACTCGCCGTTCGGGTCGATCGGCTCGGTGCTCGCGGCCTGCGTTTGCTTGGAGTACGGCCGCGTGCACAAGCATGCGACATGCGCGCACGTCTCGGGAGTCGTCATGCATAGCTTCGTACCCGTGACGCACGGCAGTCCGCCGGCGCCGTGCACGCTTACGTCTTTCTGGCGTGCGACCAATCATCATACGTGACCATTCAGACGATCAAGAAACATGGAGGGACCTGCGTGAACGGCTGAAATGGCCGGGACCGGGCAGGTTGCCTCCGCCCGGAACGAGGGGTGTCCTCTGCCGGGAGAGTAGGAAGTACGAGCAGTGATCCGGAGCGTCGCGGCCGATGGTCGTCCCGATCTCGGCGGAGTTTTCCGTCCGATCGACCGGCCACGCGTTCTCGACCGTTTGGCGACCGCGGCGCAATACCGCATCGCGACGATCATCGCTCCCGCCGGCTTCGGAAAGTCGGTCGCGGTCCGGCAGTTCATCGCGACGGTTGCGTCGGTGGTGGTGTACGACGTGCCGCCCGACGGTTCGACGCTGCTGCCGTTCGTGCGCGGCTTCGCGGACGCGCTCGAAAGCGTCGTGCCCGCGCTGCGCCGCTCGCTGGCGACGGCGTTCGACGGCGCGCGCAGCTCCGACGCGCCCGGCCGCGATCTCGCGGCGTGGGTCGCGACGCATATCCGCATGCTCGACACGCTGATCGTCGTCGACGACCTGCACAACGGCGAGAACGATCCCGAGATTTCCCGCTTCATCACCGCGCTCGTGGACCGCACGAAAGACGGCCCGCGCTGGCTCTTTTCCTCGCGCAGCCCGCTGCAGCTCCCGGTCGCTTCGTGGCTGGCGTACGGCGAGTCCGATCTCGTCGTCGACGCCGTCGACCTGCGGTTCAACATCGACGAGGCCAAGCAGAGCGCGCGCGCCACGCGCGTCGCCGTTCGCGACGAAGAGCTGGAGCAAATCCTCGGCCTGATCGACGGCTGGCCCGCGGCGCTCACGTTCGCGCTGCGCACATCCACGCGCGCGAGCGACCTGCGCGCGGTCTCGGCCGGCACGCGCGAGATGGTGTACCGCTATCTGGCCGAGCAGGTGTGGCACTCGCTGGACGACCGCATCCGCGGCTTCTTGCGCACGGCGGCGTTCTTGCCGCGCCTGGAGACGCGCCTCGCGGTCGCGGCGGGCTTCGACGACGCCGCCTCGATCATCGAGGCGCTGCGCGAGCGCGTCGCGTTCATCAGCGTGCTCGACGCGGGCGTCTACAAGCTGCACGACCTCTTCCGCGACTTCGTCCAGCGCCAAGTCGCGCTCGACGGCGACGAAGCGCTGCGCGAAGCGCAGGTGACCGCAGGCCGCCTCCTCGAGAAGATGGGCATGTACGGCGAAGCGCTGGAGCGCTTTTCCGACGCCCGCGCGGCACGCGAAGTGGAACGCGTCCTGGCGGAATACAACTTCTCGCTCCTCGATAAAGGCTGCTTCGACATCGTCGAACGCGCGGTCCGCTCGCTCCCCGCCGCGATCTCTGCAGCGAATCCCAAAGTGCTCGCGCTGCGCGCCGCGCTCGAAGACGCGCACGGCCGCGTCGATCAAGCCGAACGCTGGTACAGCGCGGTGCTCGACCGGGTGTTCGACGACATTCCGTTCCGCGTCGCCGTTGCGTCGCGGTATGCGCTGCTGCTGTTCCAGCAGCGGCGCTTCGATGCCGTTCCGATTCTGGAAGCGCTGCGTAATCGCGACGATCTCGATGCACCCGAGCGCGCGGTCGTCCTCGGAATGCTCGCGATGACGTATGCGCTCGCGGGACGAGGCGATGAGGCAAAGACGCTCATCGCCGAAGCGATCGAGCTGTCGGAATTCGGCGACGACAGCCTACGAGCGCGCACATATGCACGCGCCGCGACGATTGCGTTCTATGCTTCCGACGACGCGGCCGTGGAAACGTACGCCCGCGAAGGGACACGGCTCGCCATGGAAGCGGGCGAGTTCATACTGGCCGCGCGCACGTTCAGCACGCTGACCGCGGTTCACGCCTTCGCAGGGCGCATCCCGGTCGCTGCATGGTACGCGGCCCAAGTCGCCGCCAACGCGGAGAAGGGCGGCGACCCGCAGAGCCGGGTGAACGGTCTGCGGACGCTGCTCCAGCTCGAGGCGGAGCGCGGCAACGACGAGCGCATCGCGGAGATCGATCGGGAGCTGAGCTCGGTGTCCTATCGCGGGCCGATCGCGCTGATGGGGTACGTTGTCGGAAAGGCGATGCAGCTCACGTGGTCGGGTCAGTTGCGAGACGCGCACATCCTACTGACGAGCGTGTTGGACAAGGACGTGGTCCCGTTCCAAAACCCGATGCGCTACAGTTTGCTTGCCGTCGTGTTCGCCAAGCTCGGAGCACGCACCGAAGCCATCGACGCCCTGGCAAAATACGATGCGGCGGTCGCGAGCGATACCGATCGTCACCGGGTCTTCGAGCGCGCGCGCGGCCTGGCCGAGCGCCACACGATTCTGGCGAATATCCTCCTCCAGCGCATCGCGCTCGCGCAGAAGCAGATGCGCGCGCTGCATGCGGCGACCGCGGATCTCCAGGCGTTCGACGCTGCCCTGGCCGCACTCGTCAACCGCGTCCCCGAGCGCTACGCCGCCGCGGTGCGCGACATGCGGCTGGCCGGAATAGGAGGATTCGCGCGATTCGTAGAGTTCGTCTCGGACGGCTATGATGCGCCTGTCAGCACCGAAACCGAATCGCTCACACCCGTCGAGCTACAAGTGCTGCGCGCCATGGCGCAAGGGTTGAGCAACCAGGCAATCGCGGACGGCCAGCATCGCACGATCAACACCGTCCGGACGCATGTTTCCTCGATCCTTCGGAAGCTGAACTGTGCAAGCCGCGGCGAAGCGGTCGCGACCGCACGCCGCCAAGCTCTCGTCTAACGTAGAAACGACCTCGTCCTTTCGGACGAGTGTGGCCCGAATCGGTCCTTGATAGGCTGGAGTCGTCCCCCGCCTCTCCAAGGAGCACTCGGTGATCAACGCCGTCCTCGCCAGCCTAGCCGTCGTCGGAACGATTGTCTGCTCATTCGTTCCCCCGATGGGCGCGTAAGTAGGCCGGCGGTGGAAGGACGGGCCGCGCTGGCGCGGCGTCTGGTTGAGACTCGCGCGGTGATCGCCGATGCGGTTCTCGAGCACCTCGGACCTCGGTCCGCGGGGCAGGCCTCGGCGCTGATCGTTCGCTCGCTCGTCTCGGCGCTCGGACAGGCGCTCGAAGCGTCCAGCCCGGATGCGGTTGTGTCGTGGGCGCGGATGGCCCACGGTGCGTACGCTCTCCCGGTGATTCACGACCTGGTGACGGCGAGCTGTAACGTCGCAGCGGAAGCGGGTGAGCCGCTCGACCTCGACTTCTCGGCGCTCCTGGTCTTCCTCGAGATCGTCAAGGCGAACGTCGCCGAGGCGTTCCCACTCGCGCCCGGACCCCGCTTCGAGGATCCGCAGCGCGCAACCACGGGTGTGATCGAAGGCGTGCTGGCGATGCTCAAGGCTCGCGACGAAGCGACCTGCGCGCACTCGCACGCGACCGGCGCGTGGTGCCGCCGCCTCTCCGAGGCGATGGGACTGTCCGCCGCAACGACCGATATCGTCGTGAAGTCGGGTGTGCTTCACGACATCGGCAAAATCGCGACGCCGGACTCGATCCTGTTCAAACCCGGTCCGCTGACCGAGAGCGAGTGGGTCGTCATGCAGAAGCATGCCGAGTTCGGAGCCGAGATCCTCGGTGAGCTCCCGGCTCTCGCACCGTTCGCGCCGATCGTGCGCGCGCATCACGAGCGCTGGGACGGCAAAGGTTATCCGTACGGGCTGAAGGGTGAGCAGATTCCGTTCGAAGCGCGCGTCGTCGCGGTCGCCGACGCGTTCCACGCGATGATCAGCAATCGACCGTATCGCCCGGCAATCGCACAGCGCGAGGCGATGGAGATCCTTCGTGAAGGCCGCGGCACCCAGTGGGACGCCGAAGTGGTCGACGCGATGATAGCAATGTTGGACGCGCCACGAACCGTCGGGCGTCGGGAAATGGCACGCGGGTAGGCCCCTATCGGGTGTGGGCCGGAAGGAGGGTCGTGCGACAGGGTGTGGCGCACGGCCCTCTTCCGTATTCAAGCGTGCCGCTGCGGTGAGGAGCCGGCGGCGTGCGTCAAGATTCCGTGAAACTCTTCGCGACGACGCCGATCTCCCGGCCGGCGGGACGATACTACAAGCGACAAACACGTTTGCCGGAGATGCCGCTTGGACACTGCTAAGTCGCTCGCCTTTGCGGCCGCCGCCGATGCTGCAGCCGAGCTCGTCCGGCACTACCGCGGGTACCAAACCGCCGCGCGCGAGCGTGACGAGACCGGCGGCGTGTCGCGCGAGGGGATGAAGCTCGTTCAGCGGCACGTGATCGACGCCGGCGCGATGGTCGCGCAGCTGGCGCAGGCGGTCCATGCGGCGGGCGCGGCGGTGGAGGAGCGGATCGTCGCGATCGAGTCGTTGTCGTCGAACGTCGTCGAGCTGGCGGCGAACGTCGATACGGTCAGCTCGTCCGTCGGCGAGCTGGCGTCGTCCGTGAGCCAGGTGGCGGCCAATGCGCGCGAGGCCGCGGACCGTGCATCCGAAGCCGAGCGGAAAGCGCACGACGGAGCGGTCGCGGCGGACGGGCTGCTGCAGTCGACGCGCACGATCGCGGACGACGTTTTCGGCATCGCGGCGAAGATGCAGCAGCTCGGCGAGTGCTCCGAGCGCATCGCGCCGATCGTCGATGCGATCGGCGGCATCGCGAGCCAGACGAACCTGCTCGCGCTGAATGCGGCCATCGAGGCCGCTCGCGCGGGCGAGCATGGCCGCGGCTTTTCGGTCGTCGCGGACGAGGTCCGCAAGCTGGCCGACGGCTCGGCATCCGCCACGCGCGAGATCGCCGCGCTCGTCAAGGCGATTCGCACGAAGACGTCGGACGTCGCGCGGTCGGCGAACGCATCGGGCGAACGGGCTCGGGGCGCGCTGGCGATGGCGGATGCGGCCGGCGCCGCGATCGGCGACGTGTCGAGCGCGGCGCACGATGCGAACGACGCGATTGCACGCATCTCCGGCGCGGCGCGCGAGCAGACGGCGGGCGCATCGGCGATCGTCGTCTCGGTTGAGCAGATGAACGGCCTCATGCAGAACGCCGCGTACGCGCTCGACGAGCAAACGGCGGGCAACCGCGACCTGCTCGCGGCCGTCACCGAGGTGCGCGACCTCGCGCAGCACGTCGAAGGCACGATCGCCCGTCAGGAAACGGCTTTTTCCGAGCTCTCCCGAGCGTCCGCGGATCTCATGATCACGAGCGACGTCTGCCGAGACGTGCGCGTCGCAGTCGACGCGGCGTGCGACGAGCTCGAGAAGCACGCCGCGCACGGCACGCCGGTTGCCGGCGATGCGCGGTTCGGCGAGCTGCGTGCGGCGGTCGAGAATTTCGTCTCGCGCTACGGCGAGCTCGACGATGCCGAAGTGCGCCGCGAAGTCGACGCCGGCCGCACGCGCGGTCCGTACCAAATACTCGTCACCGAGGTGCAGGTGGCGCACGAGGCCACCTCGGCGCTCACCGGCGCGGTCGGTCAAGCCGGCGCGGCGGTCGAGCAGATGGTGACGTCCGTCGAAGCGATCGCCGGCGACGCCGGCACGGTCGGCGCGCACGTCGAGTCCGTCAGCTCCGCCATCGCTGAGTTCGCGGTCGCCGCGGACCACATCGCCGCCGCGGCGCGCGATGCCGCAAGCCGCTCGGCGCTCGCGCACGGCCAGGCGACGCACGGCGCCGCATCGGTGGAACGGCTGATCGATTCCACGCAGGCGGTGGTCGGCGACATACGGCGTGTCGTCGAGCAGATGAACGAGCTCAACGAAGCATCGGAACGCATCGGCGCGATCGTCGACGTCATCGAGGGGATCGCCGACCAAACGAACCTGCTCGCGCTCAACGCCGCCATCGAAGCCGCGCGCGCCGGCGACCACGGCCGCGGCTTCGCGGTCGTCGCCGACGAGGTGCGCAAGCTCGCGGAGCGAGCAACGCGTTCGACGGGCGAGATCGGCGCGCTCATCGCCGAAATCCGGCTGCGCATCGCGGAGGTCGTCGAATCGACGGGCGCATCGGAATCGCGAGCGGTCGACGGCCTGCGCACGGCGGACGTCGCGCGCGAAGCGATCGCCGCGATCTCCGCCGCGGTCGCCGAAGGCAGCCGCGAGATCGAGCAGATCTCGCGCGCCGCAGCGGAACAAGCCGCGAGCTCGTCGGTGATCGTCGAGTCGGTCGAACGCATGAACGCGCTGACGCGCGACACGACCGCCGCGTTGCGCGCACAGGGCGAGGCCAACCACCACCTCACCCGCACGGTAGCGGATATCCGGCGCCACGCCGACGACGTGCACGCAACGGGCGAGAGCCAGCGCGCCGTCATGGCGGAGTACCAAAGCAACGCCAAAGCGCTGATGTTGAGCGGCCGCGCGCTGCGCGACGCACGCGCCGCGATGCACGAGCTGCCCGAAGCGTTGCGCGCACAGTGCGCGGAGCTCGCAACCGCGTCGTAGGCCGAACGCGGGCGGCGCTAGCAACGAAAAAGCCCCGAGTGCAACGCACCCGGGGCTTTTCGTTCACGCCGATCGGCGCTTAGTAGTCGTCGTCCGTCGAGTGGGCGAGAGGTCCTTCGTCTTCTTCCTCTTCTTCCTTGTAGTCTTCGTCCTCGTCCTCGAGCACGTAGCCTTCCTCGTCGTCTTCCTCTTCCGCGACCGCCGGGACGTCCTCGTCGACGACTTCGTCGACGACGATCTCGCCGTCGTCCGTCATCGTCGCGCGCAGACCGCCGAGCGGGCTGGCGGGAAGCAGATCGTCGTCGGGCGCACGCCCGCCGCGCGCCGGCGCGGCGCTGACGAGCGGTGCTGCGTCGTCGAGCTCTTCCTCTTCTTCCTCGGGCTCTTCCTCAACCACGCCGGCGACTTCGCCTTCGGCTTCCTCGTCTTCAGCCGGCGCCCCGACCGCTGCCGCGGCGGCCTGCGACAAACGATCGCGTTCGGCTTCGCGCTCGGCAAGAGCCGTCTGCGACAGGCGCGGATCTTCGTCGCCCATCAGCAAGCCGATCTCTTGCGCGCGCTCCGCCATGTCGTCGTCCTGAATGCGGATCTCCACCTCTTCGCGCTGTTCCGTCAGCACTTTGACGTCGAGCGCGAGCGACTGGAGCTCCTTGATCAGGACCTTGAACGATTCCGGAACGCCCGGCTCCATAACGTTCTCGCCCTTGACGATGGCCTCGTACGTCTTGACGCGGCCGACGACGTCGTCGGACTTGACGGTGAGCAGCTCTTGCAGCGTGTAGGCAGCGCCGTACGCTTCGAGCGCCCAGACTTCCATCTCGCCGAAGCGCTGGCCGCCGAACTGCGCCTTACCGCCCAGCGGCTGCTGGGTGATCATCGAGTACGGGCCGGTCGAGCGCGCGTGGATCTTGTCGTCGACGAGATGCGCGAGCTTGAGCATGTAGATGTAGCCGACGGTGATCGGGCGGCCGAAGCGGTCACCGGTGCGCCCGTCGCGCAGCCACGTCTTGCCGTCCGCGGGCAGACCCGCGTCCTGCAGCCACTCGCTGATGTCTTCCGCGTGCGCGCCGTCGAACACCGGCGTCGCGATGTGGAACCCGAGCATCGCGGCGGCCCATCCGAGATGGGTCTCCATGATCTGCCCGAGGTTCATGCGCGACGGGACGCCGAGCGGGTTGAGCACGATGTCGACCGGCGAGCCGTCTTCCATGTACGGCATGTCCTCTTCCGGCAGCACCTTGGCGATGACGCCCTTGTTGCCGTGCCGGCCCGCCATCTTGTCGCCCTGCAGAATCTTGCGCTTCTGCGCGACGTAGACGCGGACGAGGTGGTTGACGCCCGGGCTCAGCTCGTCGCCGTTCTCGCGCGAGAAGCGCTTGACGTCGATGATCTTGCCCTTTTCGCCGTGCGGAACTTTCAGCGACGTGTCGCGCACTTCGCGCGACTTCTCGCCGAAGATCGCGCGCAGCAGGCGCTCTTC
>JAQBPK010000013.1 GCA_028287565.1 Vulcanimicrobiota bacterium | reverse complement strand
CTCCGAGATCCAGTTCCGCTCGATGGCGGAGATGCAGAAGGTGCAGCCGCTCGTCAAGCAGCTGCAAGCCAAGTTCAAGAACGATCCGCAGGCGCAGAACGCCGCGATGATGGCGCTCTACAAGGAGCACAAGGTCAACCCGCTGGCCGGCTGCGTCCCGATGCTGGTGCAGTTTCCGATCCTGATCGGCCTGTACTGGGCGATCCAAGGCCAGATCGTGCAGCCCAACAGCGTGTTCAAGGTCGAGCACTGGCTGTGGATCGGCTCGCCGCTCTCGCACCAGTTCCCGAAGGTCTTCGCGGAAAGCCTGGCCTTCCCCGACATCTTCCTGCTCGTGCTGTACGTGATCTCGATGTACTTCACGGTGCGCTACGGCAGCCCGCCGTCGACCGACCCGCAGCAGGCCCAGACGCAGAAGATCATGGCGTTCGTGTCGCCGGCGATGATCGCGTACTTCGGGTTCCAGTACCGGTGGGCGTCGGCGCTGTACATCTACTGGCTCGCGACCAATATCTTCACCGTCGCCCAGCAGTTCTGGATGTTCCGGCGGTACGGCCTGATCGGCCCGAAAGCGGCCGAGACGCGCGCCGCGACCGCGGCGCTGCTCGCCAAGAACGCCGCGGACGAACCGCCGCAGCAGTCGAACCGGGCCAAGCAGCGCAGCCTCAAGAACGGCAACGTGACGCCTTCGGCGAACGGAAAGTCCAGCGGCGGTCCGAAGAAGCGCGCTCGCCGATAAATCGCCCTGGTTTGAGATAGGACGGATGGAAGAGTTCGAAGGCGGCCGCCGACGCGGCCACGGTCAGCGGCGCCGCGCGGGGCGCGCGCTCGACAAACCGGTCCGCTCGGGACCGCCCAGCAGCGGCGGCGGGGATCGCCGTCCTCCGCCCCGGCGCTCGGGCCCGCCGCGCGACCGCACCCCGATGGCCGACGTCGCGCCGTCGCCCGAGCCCGAAGCCGCCAAACCGGCGCGCGCGCTGCTCGAGGAGATCCTCGCGAGGATGGGGCTCGATGACGTCGAGATCGTCTACATCGCGCGCAGTGAAGGCGAGTACTTCGAGGTGCGCGGGCCGCGGCTGGCGTCGCTGATCGGGCGCGAAGGCAAGACGCTCGAAGCGCTCAACCTCATCTACAATAACATCATCAACGCCGGCGTGCGCAACAACCGGCGCTACTACACCATCGACGCCGAAGGCTACCGCGCGCGCCGCGCGGACCAGCTCAAGACACTCGCGCTCGCGACGCTCGAGCGCGTCGTCCGCGAGAACAAGCCGATCAAGCTGGAGCCGATGCTGCCGTCGGAGCGCAAGATCGTGCACCTCGCATTGGCGGACTCGCCGTTCGTGCGCACGGAATCCGAAGGCGTCGAACCGGAGCGGCGGCTCGTGGTCTTCCCCAAGGACGGCGGTTAAACGCACGACACCATCGCGGCGATCGCGACGCCGCCCGGAAAGGGCGCGATCGCGATCGTTCGCTGCAGCGGTCCGGACGCGCGCGCGATCGCTACGCGCGTGTTTCGCAGCCGCGATGCGCTGCGCGACCGCATCGCAACCTACGGCGAGATCGTCGATGCCGGCGGCGCGGTGATCGACCGCGGGCTCGCGCTGGCGATGGATGCACCGCGAACCGTGACGGGCGAGGACGTCGTGGAGCTGCACGTGCACGGGAGTCCGGTCGTCGCGCGCGAGACGCTGCGCGCGCTGCTGCACGCGGGCGCGCGCAATGCGGGTCCGGGCGAGTTCACGCGGCGCGCGTTCCTCAACGGCAAACTCGATCTCAGCGCAGCGGAAGCCGTCGCGGACGTGATCGACGCGGAGTCGCGTGCCGCGGCGCGCGCGGCTCAGGCCAACCTCGCCGGCGGCTTGCGTGCGGCGGTGGACGCGGCCCGCGCCGAGCTGTCGGCGGTGCTGGAAGAATTGGCCGGCGCGATCGACTATCCCGACGAGGTGCCGGAACCCGCGCGCGAGCGCGTTCGCGACGTCGTGGATCGCGTCGACGTTGCGCTCGGCGAACTGGTGCACGACTGGGAGCGCGGCCGGCTGGTGCGCGAGGGCATCTCGCTCGCGATCGTCGGGCCGCCGAACGCTGGGAAATCGTCGCTGCTGAACGCGCTGCTCGGTGAAGAGCGCGCGATCGTGTCGGAGATCGCCGGCACGACGCGCGACGTGATCGAAGAGACGTTCACCGTCGACGGCGTCCCGGTGCGCGTTTTGGACACGGCGGGCTTGCGCACGAGCGAGGATGCAATCGAACGCATTGGCATCGACCGCGCCCGCCGCGCGCTTGGCGCCGCCGCGGTCGCGCTGGTCGTCGTGGACGGCTCGCGTCCGCTCGACTCGGACGCACGTGCGGTCTTGTCGCAGACGCGCGAGCGGCCGCGCGTCGTGCTCTTCAACAAACGCGATCTCGGCACGGCAGGCTACGATACCCGCGAAGACGCCGAAGCCGACGCGATCACGGGCCAGCTCTACGGCGCTGCGATCGCGGATTCCATGTCCACCGGTGCGGCTCAGCTGTACACCGAAAACGCGGCGCCGCGTGAAACGATCGAAGCCGTTCGGCGCGCCATCGCGCGCGCCGGCTGGCATGGTGAAACGGTCGATCTCGCTCGGCCGCACCTCGCGTCCGCGCGCCAGGCTGACGCGGTCGCGCGTGCTCGCGAAGCGCTGGTGCACGCACGTGCAACGCTCGACGCGGTGGAGCCCCTCGATCTGGTTGCACCGGAGCTGCTTGCGGCGGTGGCGGCGCTCGGCGAGATCACCGGCGCTGCGGCGACCGAGGCCGTCCTCGACAGCGTGTTCGCGCGCTTCTGCATCGGCAAGTGACTTACGGCGGGATGCGAGAGCAATACGCGGAGCGCGCGGGGTGCCGTGAAACGCTACGCTGACGGCATGGAACCGATCGATGATGTGCGCTGGGAGACGGTGCGGGATCGCCTGCGCGACGACCGCTTCGTGTTCGCCGTGCGCACCACGAGCATCTATTGCCGACCCGGCTGCCCGTCGCGCACACCGGCGCGGCGTAACGTCTTCGCATTCGCCGATCCTCGAGCCGCGGAACGCGCTGGATTTCGTGCATGCAAACGCTGCGCGCCGGACGATGTCGCGGCCGATGCGGATCGCGTGCGCTTGATCGAGCGCGCGTGCGCGCTGCTCGACGCGGACGACGCCCGCTCGCTCGACGGCGTCGCGCGCGAGGTCGGCATGAGCCGGTTTCATTTCCAGCGCACGTTCCGGCGCGTCGCAGGCGTGACGCCGGGCGAGTACGCGCGGGCGCGCCGTGCAGAGCGGTTTCGCGCGCGGCTGGCGTCGGGCGCGACCGTGACGTCCGCGATTCATGACGCAGGTTACGGGTCGTCGAGCCGTCCCTACGCGAGCGAGACGCTCGGGATGACGCCGACGCGGTACCGCGCCGGCGGCCGCGGCGAGCACGTGAACTACGCGATCGCGGATTGCTCGCTCGGACGTGTGCTCGTCGCCACGACCGAGCGCGGGGTGTGCGCAATCGAGCTCGGCGACGATGACGACGCGGTGCTGTCCGCACTCTCGCGCCATGTCCCGAACGCGCGGACGCGCCGCGACGACGACGCGCTGCACGATACGGTCAGCGCTGTGGTGGCGCTCGTGGACGATCCGGCGGCGCCGTTCGGCTTAGCGCTCGACGTGCGCGGTACGGCGTTTCAGCGCCGCGTGTGGAATGCGCTCCGCGGCGTGCGGCCCGGCGATCCCGTCACGTACGCTGCGCTCGCGCGTGCCGTCGGCAGCCCGAACGCGGCGCAAGCCGTCGGTGCGGCGTGCGCCGCGAACCGCCTCGCCGTCGCCGTCCCGTGCCACCGCGTGGTCCGCGAGGACGGAAGCCTCGCCGGCTATCGCTGGGGCGTGGAACGCAAACGCGCGCTGCTCGCGCGCGAACGGAGCGGCTAGCCGAGCCGCGGCGCGACGACGGTTTGAAAGCGGCGCGCGTAAGGTCGAGTTCGGCCCTCATCTTGGGGCCTGTCTGCACGATCGTGCACCAAGGAACTCGCACCCATGCTCCGATCACGATTCGCTACGGCGGTAGCGACCCTCTGCCTTGCGCTCGCGACCGCGAGCAACGCGCTGGCTCAAGTCCCCCCGTGCGACTGCTCCCGCTCCTCCCTCATGGGGACGACGGTCGGGACGCTTCTGAACAGCAACTTCAGCGGTCCCGTCTACAAGACGGTCACCACCGGCGTCGAGCTTCCGGCGGCCGGTCCGACGCTGGGCGCGGCCGGGCCCGCCCCGCGCTGGAACATCGACTTCGCAGCGAACAGCGTTCGCATCGACTTCCTGCAGCAGCCCGCGACGTACGGCGCGACGTCGAAGTTCACATTCAGCAGCCTCGCTCCCGTCGCACCACGGGGCTGCCCCGGTCGCGCGTACGTCTCCGGCATCTCGGTGGTGACGAACAAAGCCAACGCGCCGTACGTGCAGAACGCGACGTTCACGGCGAACAGCGTCGTCGTCCCCTTCGCACCGACGGCGAATGGCGTCGACTGGTATCCGGGCGAGTACATCATCGTCACGCTGAAGTTCGCATGCAAGTCCGACGCGACGCCGACGCCGGCGCCGACCGTCTCGCCCACGACGGCACCGTTCGACCCGTGCTGCCCGCCGTGGAACTCGACGGCGCTGCAGAACTCGATGGTCTACCAAGGTTCCGGCCCGATCTCCGGCCCGTACACGCTCAAGTTCCAGCCGAGCGCGGCGACCAACAGCCAGATCCTTGCCTACCTGAACTATCTGCACGCGATCAACCCGGCGATCACGAGCATCAACATCCAGTTTCAGCTATGGAGCGGGAACAACGGCAGCGTCTTCGGCCCTCCCGCGACGCAGGTGGGCACCAATCAATCCGCGACGTGGATCTGGCCGAGCACCTTTCCGGCACCAAACCTGTTCTTCGCGTCGAACGCGATGATCCCGAACATGTGGTACCGGATTCAGACGCAGATCAGTCTGAACGGCAACCTCAACGGGCACTTCACGTACTTCGGCGACAAGTGCGCGTTCAACTACGTCGACGTGCGCATCCAAGTGTCGCCGAGCGCGCGCGTTCTCCAGACGCGCTTCCCCGACGGTCGCACCCTGGAGCGGCGCATCAACGTCACCAACCGCGCGGAATAAAGCGAGCCCGAGCGCCGAAAGCGAACCGGGGTGGCCGCGCGCCGCCTCGGTTCACGCGCGCCGACGATCGGGGAGCGGAACGCATCAGCGCAGAAATGCCACGCCGCCAAGTGCGGCGAGTCCGACGAGCACCGGCGTGTCGAGCTTCGTGCGGAGCGCGAGCGCCGTGACGACGGTGACGATGGCGATCGAAGCCGGGCCGCTGCCGACGCCTTTTCCGAATGCCAGCACACTGGCCCACGTCAATCCGACGACCACCGGCGCGAGTCCCAGCGCGATGCGCTCGCGCCACGGTGAATCGTGGAACCGCCGCCACAGCACCGACGCACCGAGCATGAGCAGCGCAGCGGGAACGAACATCGCCGCCGCCGCGATTGCCGCGCCGGGTGCGCCCGCTGCGGCATAACCGATCGGCACCGCGGCGATCGTCGTCGGGCCCGGCAGCAGCTTTCCGAGCGCGTAGAACTGCGTGAACTGCGCCGCGCTGACCCAGTGAAACGAATCGACGGTCTGCGCGTGCATCTGCGGAAAGATGCCTTTGCCGCCGCCGAACCCGAGCACCGACAGCACGGCGAAGACGCGAACGATCTGCAGCTCTTTCACGCCGCGTCCGCGCGGGACTCGGTGCGCCGCGCGCGCACCGTCGCGAGCCAGATACCGAGTCCGCCGAAGATCGCGAGCGCCGGCAGCAGCGCGAGCTTTAACGCGCCGACCGCGACCGCAGTGGCGGCGAGTAGCGCGAGCCCAAGCAATCCGTCGCGCCGCCGTTCCACGGTGAGCTCGATCGCGTTCGCGATCGTCAGCCCGACCGCGCCGGCCGCGCACCCCCGCAGCGCCGCGCCGACGAGCGGTACGTCGATGCGTGCGAAGTACGCCACCGCGACGCCGAGCGCGATCGCGAACGGCGGCAGGCACACCGCGAGCATCGCGACCAGCGCGCCGCGCGCACCGCGTACGCGGTGTCCGATGAACACGGCGAGGTTCACCAAGTTCGCGCCCGGCATCAGCTCCGCGAGCGCGAGCGCTTCGATGAAATCGTCTTCGTCCAGCCAGGCGCGCCGCTCCACGACCGCACGCCGTATCGCGGCCTTCTGGCCGCCGCCGAACGACACGATCGCGATGGTGCCGAAGGTGCGCGCGACGTCCAACAGCGACGCGCGCCGCGCGTCAGCTGATGTGTTCGGAGAGCGGTCCGTCGGTGTGCGGATGACGGTGCTCCCCCGAGAGAATGTGGATGTGCACGTGCTCGGTGTGCTGGTACGGCGGCAGCACGCTCGAGCGAACGATGAAGCCGGTCTTGTGCAAGCCGAGCTTGAGCGCGACTTTCTGAATGCCCGCGATCAACGCCGTCCACACGCGCATGTCGCCGACACCGATGTCGAGCAGCGTCGGGATCCAGCGCTTGGGGATGATCACGACGTGCGTCTCCCACCAGTGATCGAGCGCCGGATCGACGTTGTGCTTGAACGCGAAGACGAGATCGTCTTCGTATACGACCTCGTCCGCTTTCTGGCGCGTGCCGTCGAGGCGTCCGCGGAACGTGTGCTCCGGGTCGGGCTTCTCATAGCGGCGCTGCGCTTCGTCGCAGATGACGTGGGTCAGAAAGCTCACGGGCGGCTCCGGGCGTGCGAGTGGTCTTGAGAGGTACCCGCGGCGGGGATAGACGACGCGTATGGATACCGAGCCGGTTCGGCTGACCGAGGTGCTCGCGGTCGCGCCCGAGCGCTGGCCCAAGCGCGTTCGCCACAAGACCCTGCGCAAGAAGCTCCGCAACAAGGGGATCGAGGTGGTGTACGAGGACGAGCACGTCGTCGCGTTCCACCAGATCGAGGACGACTACGACTCGCCCCAGCACACGTGGCGGACGCGCGTAGTCGTGGCGCCCAAGCGCGAGCTCCACACGCTGATGGACCTCGGCGTCGCCGACGAGGCCCTCACGACCGCCCTGCTCCACGGGATCCAGCAAGTCGCGCTCAAGCTGAACCTGCACAAGGAAGGCTTCGAAGTGCGCGCCGACTGCATGCCGCCGTACCAGCAGGTCGGCTACCTGCGCTTCAAGGTGCGCGCCGGCAAGCGCGACCGCACGCCCGAGGAAAAGGTCGAGCACGCGCAAGCCGAGCGCGCGGCGTTCGAGGAGCTGCGCGCCGAGATGGACGCGCTCTACGACGAGGAGCCGCCCGCGCAAACCACGCCGTAGCGCCGAGGCCTCTGAGAGAGTCCCGCTAGCGGCGATCCTGCGCGGCACGGCGAACCTCGCCGATGCACCGTGATGACCCACCATGCACGCGGCGACGACGCCGCGGTGATCGTCGTCGGCGGCGGCCATGCCGGCTTCGAAGCGGCGCTCGTGGCCGCGCGCCTCGGCGCCCAGACCCTGCTCGTGACCGGCGACCCCGAGCGCGTCTGCACGCTCGCGTGCAACCCCTCGATCGGCGGAAGCGCGAAAGGCCAGCTCGTGCGCGAGATCGACGCGCTGGGCGGCGCGATGGCGCGCGTGACGGACCGCGTGTCGCTCCACTCGCGCTTCCTGAACGAATCCAAGGGCCCGTCGGTCCGCGCGCTGCGCGCGCTCGCGGACAAGCCCGCGTACGTCCGCGTCGCGACCGCGACGATCGCAAACCAGCCGAACCTGACCGTCGTGCGCGGGATGGCGGAGGACCTCGTCGTCGAGGCGGGCGCGGTCCGCGGCGTCGCCCTCGCGGACGGCCGCACGCTGCGCGCGCCCAACGTCGTCCTCGCGACCGGCACGTTCTTGGGCGGCAAGACCTTCCGGGGCGACGAGGTCCGCGCCGAAGGCCGCTTCGGCGAAGCACCCGCGCTCGGCCTGAGCGCCGGGCTGGCGCGCCGGGGCTTCCCGCTCGCCCGCCTCAAGACGGGAACGCCGCCGCGCGTCGACCGCACCTCGCTGGACCTCTCCGTGATGGGAGAGCAGCGCCCGAGCGCAACCCCGCTGCCGTTCTCGTACGCGAGCCCGCCCGCGTTCGCCGGCCCGCAGCTGCCGTGCTGGATCGTCGACACGAACGAGCGCACCCACGCGCTCGTGCGCGAGAACCTGCACCGCTCGCCGCTCTACGGACTCGACCTGATCCGGGGCATCGGCCCGCGCTATTGCCCGTCGATCGAGGACAAAATCGTCAAGTTCGCCCATAACCCGACCCACCAGATCTTCGTCGAGCCCGAAGGCTGGGACGAGCCGACCTTCTACGTCGGCGGCTTCTCGACGTCGCTCCCGGCGGACGTCCAGCTCGCGATGCTGCGCACGCTGCCCGGCTTCGAGAACGTCGTGATGCTGCGCCCGGGCTATGCCGTGGAATATGACTTCGTCCAGCCGACCGAGCTCGATCCCAGCCTGGAGACGCGCCGCATCGCCGGGCTCTTCCATTGCGGCCAGCTCAACGGCACCAGCGGCTACGAGGAGGCCGCCGCCCAAGGCCTGATCGCGGGCATAAATGCCGCCCAACGCGCCCACGGCCGCGCGCCGCTGCGCCTGGGCCGTGAAACATCCTACATCGGCGTGCTGATCGACGATCTCGTGACACGCGGAGTGGACGAACCGTATAGAATGCTTACCTCGCGAGCCGAGCACCGCGTGCTGCTCCGCCACGACAACGCGGATCTTCGCCTGACCCCGATCGGCCGCGACCTCGGCCTGATCAACGACGAGACCTGGACCGTGTTCACCCGCCGCCGCGAAGCGCTGGCGTCGGCGCGCCGCCACGCCGAAACAACCCGAGCCCCCAAAACGATCGGCGCAACGGCGCTCACCCCCGGCTCGACCCTCGCCGACGCGCTGCGCCGCCCGGACCTGACGATCGCGGACTTCGTCGACCGCTTCCCGCCGGGAACGAACCCGGACATCGCCGCACGTACGGAGATCGAGCTGAAGATGGACGGCTACGTCCGCCGCCAGCAAACCGCGATCGACCGTGCCGCCCGCGACGAAGCGGTCCTTCTGCCGGCCGATCTCGACTACGCGGCGATCCGCGCGCTGTCGCTGGAGGCGCGAGAAAAGCTCGACCGCGCCCGTCCGCGCACGCTCGGCGCCGCGACCCGAATCCCGGGGATCAGCCCAACGGACGTCGCTCTGGTGAGCGTCCACGTCCATCGCCTGACCGCCCCGCGCACCGCCGCCCCGGCGTGACCCCGCTCCCCGACCCCGAAGCGCTTTCAGCGTTCCGCGCAGCCGGCGTAGCGGAGGACCTCGCAGCCCGGCTAGCGACCTACACGGCCCTGGTGCTGCACGCCAACTGCCGCCTGAACCTCACCGGCGCGAAAACGGGCGCGGCGTTCGCGGCGCACATCCTCGACGCGCTCACGCTCCGCAACGACGTAACGGGCCCGCTGATCGACGTAGGCTCGGGCAACGGCCTCCCGGGCATCCCGCTTGCCCTAGCGACAAGCGCCCGCGTGACGCTGCTCGAGCCGATAAAAAAGCGAGCGGCGTTCCTGCGAACGGCCCTCAATGCGCTTTCGCTCCAGGGCGAGGCGCTCGACGCCCGTGCCGAAGAGGCCGCGCGCGACCCGGCCTACCGGGAAGCATTCCGTACGGCGACCGCGCGCGCGGTCGCGAGCGCGCCGACGGTGGCCGAGCTGACCCTGCCCTTCCTTGCGATCGGCGGCCGGGCGCTGCTGCAACGCGGCACCCTCGACCAGCGAGAGCGGAACGCAGTCGCCGACGCGGCGCTCGTGCTCGGCGGCGAATTGATCGAGGAGCGCCCGCTCGACGGCGAGCGCCGCATCATCGTCCTCGAAAAGCGGACCCCAACGAGCCCGCGCTTCCCGCGCAAGAACGGCGTCCCTGCGAAACGCCCGCTCTGCCTGACCTAATCGTCCTCGCAGAGCCGCTTCGCGCCGGCCCCGCTCAATACGGGCGTGCGAGGAATCAGCGGAGACCGGTCCCCGGCCTCTTGGTTCCCGTCTCCTCGCCTGCGCCAAGGCCACCGCGATTCCCGCCACGGTCCGGGTCGAAAGACCGCCGCGTAGAGCGAGACGAGCACGAAAAGTCCGAGGCCAACCTCAAGCAGGAGAACCATCGTGCCTCTCCTCCTCGCCCAAGCGTTTCGCGGCTCCCCCGCTGATCTCGGGATCAGTCGGGTCTAGGGGCGAGCGATTTTCACTGCCCGCTTGACCCGGAGTGTCATAGGGCCGGAGTCCTTCCGTCGGCTCCGGCGGCGCGGCTTCTTCGCGACGCTTGCGTCTTCCAACGGTCAGTACGAGACCGATAACGACTAGTACAGCGATTGCGATGCGGATCATGTCTGTCTTACCTCACCAGTGTGACCGCTTGTTTCAACGCATTGTGGCGGGAGGCGGGCGGGACACAGTGCTGCCGCGGGCACGCTCCCTCCGCGCTTCGTGCGCTCCGGTCGCTGCTGCTCCGTCGCTCCCGCCCCTCCAGGGCTCCGCGACTCCGCAAGCACCCGCCGCAGCACTGTGTCCCGCCCGCCTCTTGGCGCGATATGGGCATGATGAAGTTCGCGATTGTGTTTCACGATGAACGTTGCCCTGCAATGCAAAGCTATGTTCCTCGTGAAACCGCCTTGCTTGCCTCAATCGAGGGGCGAGGGCGGGCATGATGCGGTCAGGGGTGCTCTCGGAGGAGCGGAGCCCTGGAGGGGCGAGAGCGACGGAGAGGCAGCGACCGGAGCGCAGGAAGCGCGGAGGGAGCGTGCCCCGGACCGCATCGTGCCCGCACTCGCCCCGGCACCAGCCGAGACAGACCGAAGCCCGTCACTGTACAATGGGCCGTCCGTGCGCCACCCTCTCGACGACGTCCTCACCGCCGCCCTTCCCACCGCCGAAGTCTACGCCGTCGGTGGCCGCGTCCGCGACGAATTCCGCGAACGGCTCGACGGAATCGAGCGCCCGCCTAAGGACCTGGACTACGTCGTCACCGGTATCCCGCTCGACGACCTGCTAGCGGCGCTCCGGCAGGTCGGCCGGGTCGACGTCGTGGGCGCCTCGTTTGCCGTTTTGAAATTCCGGCACAAAGCCGGGGAAGCCGACATCGCCCTGCCACGGCGCGAGCGGTCCACCGGCGTCGGCCACAAGGAGTTCGCGGTCGAGTCGGGGCCGGAGATTCCGCTTGCCGATGACCTGCGGCGGCGCGATTTCCGGATGAATATGATCGCGCGGCGGCTCGCGGACGACGAGGTGGCCGATCCGTACGGCGGGATCGAGGACATCCGGTTCGCTCGCATCGATATCGTCGACGAGGCCGCTTTCGACGAAGATCCGCTTCGGATGCTGCGCGCGGCTCAGTTCGCGGCTCGGTTCGGGTACGCGCTCACCGAGCGCACCGAGGCCGCGATGCGGGCAGCGGCGCCGCTCGTTGCGAGCGTGTCTGCCGAGCGGGTCGGCGAGGAGTTCGCGAAGCTGTTTTCGGCGCGTGCGCCCTCCGTCGGCATCGAGATTCTGCGAGCGACCGGCGTGCTCGCGCACGTCTGGCCGGAGCTGCTTGAGGGGATCGGCGTCGACCAGAACGACTGGCATGCGTACGACGTGTACCGGCACAACCTCGCGACGCTCGATGCCGCGCCGCGCGGGGACATGACGCTGCGGCTTGCGGCGCTGCTGCACGACGTCGGGAAGCCGCGGACAGCCGCGCCGCGCGAAGACGGCCGGGGGAACTCGTTCTACCAGCACGAGCACGTCGGGGCCGAGATGGTGCCGGAGATGCTCGCGCGGCTGCGGCTGCCCAACGAGACCGTGCAGACCGTGGTGCATCTCGTGCGCCAGCACATGTACGCCGCCGATGCCGACGCGCAGGACCGCACCCTGCGGCGCTTCGTGCGCCGGATCGGGCCCGATCATCTCGCCCGCTTGTTCGCGCTCCGGTGGGCCGACATCGAAGGCTCCGGGCTGCCGAAGCGTGATGATTCGAACGAGCGCTTCGAGGCGCGAATTGCGGCGGTGCTTGCGGAGCAGCCGGCCTTCAGCGTGCGGGATCTGGCGATCGGCGGCGGCGACGTGATCGCGATCTTCGAGCGCAAGGGGCTCGCTCCGTCAGGATTTCGCGGTGACCGGCGCGTCGGGGAGGTGCTCCACGCGCTGTTCGAGGAGGTCACCGATGACCCGTCTCGGAACGAGGCGGGCTTGCTCGCCGAGCGTGCTGAACGCTACATCGACGAGCATTTCTCCGCGTCCCGGTAGGGTTCGGTCTTTGTCCGCGGTTGTTCCAGCACAGAGGACGGCGCGCGTCATCGCGATCGTCAATCAGAAGGGCGGCGTCGGCAAGTCGACGACCGCGGTCAACCTCGGCGCGTCGCTGGCCGTGCTGGGCCGTCGCGTCCTGGTGGTCGACATCGACCCGCAGGGAAATACCACGACAGGCGTCGGGATCGACAAGCGCGCGGTGGAGCGCGACGTGTACAACGTGCTGCTGCAGCACACGTCGGTCGCGGACGTCACGCGGCCGACCGAGGTCGAGAACCTCTGGATCGTTCCGGCGACGCTCAACCTCGCCGGCGCCGAGGTCGAGCTCGTGTCGGCTCTGCAGCGCGAAAACCGCTTGAAAACCGCGCTTTCGAAGGTCGTGCACGAGTACGACGAGGTGCTGATCGACTGCCCGCCGTCCCTCGGGCTGCTGACGATCAACGCGCTGACCGCGGCGGACGAGGTCATCATCCCGGTGCAGGCCGAGTACTACGCGCTCGAAGGGCTCAGCCAGCTCGTCGCGATCGTGCGGCGCATCAAGGAAGGCCTCAACCCGGAGCTCACGATCCGCGGCGTGTTGATCACGATGTTCGATGGACGTACCAAGTTAGCGACCGAAGTCTTGGAAGAGGTGCACCGCTACTTTCCGGACCGCGTGTTCCAGACCCAAATTCCACGGAACATCCGGCTCTCGGAGGCGCCGTCGTACGGTAAGCCCGCGATTCTCTTCGACGTGAAGAGCCGCGGCGCGCAGGCGTACCTCTCGCTGGC
>JAQBPK010000389.1 GCA_028287565.1 Vulcanimicrobiota bacterium | reverse complement strand
CGACAAGGCGCTCGGGCCGACCGCGAAGGCGCCGCTGCGCGGAGCGCTGCTCGTCGCGGCGTACTCGGCCGCGATCGAGATCGTCCAGGCCGGGCGCGGATCGCGCGAGGGCATCGCATGGAACGTCGCGGACGTTCTCTGCGGCGCCGCCGGCGGGTGGCTCGGCGTCGTCGCGGGCCGCATCACACGCTCGCGTCGTAGAGCGTGAAGTGCTCTTGCTGTAGCGCGTCGATCGTCGTGACGCCCGCCGGGACGAGGATCCCGCCGGGCACGAGGTTGCGCCGGAACTCGGCGTGCAGCGCGTCGGTGCTCAGCCCGCCGGCGAAACCGGCTTCGGCGGTCTTGAGCGCGAGCTGGCGCAGCGCGTTGTTGCAGATGTAGATCGTCGCGCCGCGGCGCAGCAGCGTCTCCACGGACGCGTCCTGGTTGTACGGCGCGTTCGGGTCGGCGTCGTCGCGCGGGTAGGGCTTGGCGGCGTGCAGCCACGGGTTGCCGCGGTCGGCGCCGGGCGCCTTCACGACGTCGTTATTGCTCGCGAGCACGGCGGCGAGGTGGTAGCGCGACCACATCTCGTCGTTCACGCCTTGCGCGACGCCTAGCCCGTTGAGGACCGCCGCCGCGTGGAGCGTCCCCGGCCCTTCGCTCCAGCCGAACTGGTAGCCGTTGAGCGAGTTGCGCATGTAGGCGAAGATCGCGCCGTTGTTCGCGCGCGGCGAGGTGAAGAGCTGCTTGTGCTTGGCCGGCGTGCGCGCGGTGGCGAGGAAGGTCTCGTACGAGGCCACCGCACCGTCGCCGGCCGCGAACGCCGCGCTGCTGAGCGCGGTCGCGGCGCAAACCGCCGCGATGGTCGCGGCGGCTGCGCTCAGGAAACTCCGTCGGTTCATGCTCACCTCACGAATCCTTTCGTGTAGCGTCTTTTGTTAGCCGGTCCGTCGGCTAGGGGCAGGGTGGCGGCCCCACTACCGTTCCCGTTCCGGGCACCACCGTACCAGGTGAGGAGCTGCCGTGGATCAGGAAGGGCAGCAGCGCGGCCAGCGGGAGCAGGTTGAGGCCGTGGTGGACGACGGCGACCGGCGGCGGGATCGGGACGACCGGCGCGACGAGCGGCGCGGGCTCGGGATTCACGACCACCGCGGTCTGCTGCGGCGGCGCCGGAGAGGTCACGGCGGCAACGTGCGGCACCGGGAAGTTGCGAATCGCGGCGACGTGCGGGACCGGGCGGCGGATGACCGAGAGATTACCGCACTTCGCCGGCAGGAAGAGGGCGATGACTTTGTCGCCCGCCGCCAGGTCGACCTCGACGCCTTTTTGGTTCGCCGGGATGATGACGTCGTGCAGGACGTGCACCTTGCCGCCGGACGCCCAGGTCATCGCGTCGAGATGGCGCGGTACCGTCACCCAGTTCGGCTTGCCGACTTCGAGCCTGAGGCGGAACTGCTCGTACTGGTCCGACGTGAGGCCCAGAGCAGCGCCGGCTTGGCGCATGATGCCTTCATTTTGCTTGAAGTTGTACTGCAGCTCGGCCGGATTCGTGGACTGGCCCATGATGGGTGCGCGTCCGAGCGTTGCGATCTCGATGGGTTGTGCCATGGCCGGAAGACCCGTCATTGCGACGAGAACTGCGGCAGCGGCCGGGCGGGTGATCCACATCGTGCTACTCATCTCCTTACGAGGCTGAGGTAGTGTTGCCCGGTGCCTGCTCGCGGACCACCGGCCCGCAGTCCCGATTAGGCGGGGACAAAGGTCCCAAAAACCTCCGTTCCCGTGCGCCGAAACCGTTCATTTCGCCCCGCGCGACCCGCTCGCACGAACCACGGCCCGCCATCCGGCGGCGGCGAGCCCCGCCAGCATGCCGCCGCCGAACCCCGCGTGCACGAGCGGAAAGTACACCAGCGACGCGGCCGTGACGGCCGGCGCCTCGCCGCGCGGCCGCAGGCGCAGCGTGAGCGCCGCGAAGACCGCGTACAGCAACAGCAGCACGCGGCGCTGCCGCGTCGCGGCGAGCGCGGCGCCCACGAGCACGATCGCCGGCGGCGCGAAGTGGCGCCAGCGAACGGAGCCCGGATGGCGCACGATCGTCTGCGAGCGCCAGTAGCCGTAGCGCGACCACTGCCGCAGCGCGGCCAGGGCGTCGCGCGTCAGGATCTTCCGCGAGCGCGCGTGAACGCGCACCACTTTGCCGCCCGCCGCGATGATGCGCTGCGCGAGCTCCGCGTCCTCGTTCGCGCGCCAGCGCTCGTCGTAGCCGCCGAGCCGCTGCAGCACGCCGGGCCGCCACGCGCCCAAGTACACGCTCGCGACCGGGCCGAGCCGGTCGGCGCTGCGATACGCCGCAGGCCCAAGACCCATCGGGTTGTTGAAGAGCGACGCGTGCAGCGCCGTGCCGAAGCCCGCCGGCGCGACCACGTCGGGCGAGCCGCCGACGCACCACACGTCGTCGCCGAGCTCCTCGAACGCGCGCACGATCGTCGCGACGTAGTCGGGCGCGTAGTGCGTGTGCGCATCGATCCGCACGACGTAGCCCTCCGCCGGAACGCGCGCGATCGCTGCGTTGAGCGCGCGCGGAATCGAACGCGCGGGCTCGCGGTGCACGGCGCCGCGGATGTCGCCCGCGTCGATCCATGCGCGCACGACGTCCGCGCCGTTATCGCTCGAACCGTTGTCGACCGCGACGAGGTGCAGCCGCTCGTGCGGAAACTGCTGCTCGGCGAGGCTTGCGAGCACGCCCGGCAGATGATCCGCTTCGTTCAAGAAGGGCATGATCAGGAAGACGGCCGGAGCTGCATCCATCGCGCCCCACTGTGCGCGGCTGGGCGGTCCGCATCCTGGTGAGGAATCGAGCAGGCAAGGGAACAATCGCCGCATGCGCGTCATCCACATCGTGCAAACGCTCGTTGCGGGCGGCGCAGAATCGATGGTCAGGACGCTCTGTCCCGGCTTGGCCGCGGACGGCGTCGACGTGCAAGTCGTGTCGGTGTATCCCAGCGGTCTGGACGCCGCGCAGCGCGCCGCGATCCGCGCGCCGGTGCACGAGATCGGACGCCGCGGCCGCACGGACCTCAGCTATTTTCCGCGCCTCGTGCGCACGCTGCGCACGCTGCGACCCGACGTGGTGCACGCGCACCTGCACACCGGCCAGTACGCCGGCCGCGCGGCCGCACTGATGGCGGGCGTCCCCGCGATCGCGATGACGGTGCACGGTCCCGAGCCCGGCGGACCGCTGCGGCGCGGCGTGGACCGCGTGCTCCACGCGCGCACCGCGCGCTTCATCGTGTTCACCGAGTCGCAGCGCCGGCGCTACGCCGCGGAGCACCGCGTGCCGCTCGAGCGCATCGCCGTGATCCCCAATGGCGTGGTCCCGCGAACGGCGTTCGCAAGCCGCGCGGAGCTGCGCGCGCAGCTCGGGCTGCCGCAGGACGCGTTCGTTTTCTTCAACGCCGCGCGCCTGGCGCCCGAGAAGAACCAGCGTGCCGCGATCGACGCGATGCGCGCCGTGCGCGACGCCGGTTTCCCGGACGCGCTGCTCGTCATCGCCGGCACGGGCCCGCTCGAAGCGGAGCTGCACGCGCACGCGCGCGACACGGGCGCGAGCGAGTACGTCCGCTTCTTGGGCTACCGCGCCGACGTGCGCGAGCTCTATCCCGCGATGGACGCGTTCTTGCAGCCCTCGCACTGGGAGCGCATGCCGATGGCGCTCGGCGAGGCGATGCTGGCCGGGCTCCCGCCGGTGATGTCGCCCTGGGAAGGCTGGGACGACATGGTCACCGGCGGCGAAAGCGCATTGGTCGCAGCGGGATTCGACGCCGGTGCGCTGGCGGACGCGATGCTGCGCGCGGTGCGCGACCGCGACGCTTTGGCGCGCGTCGCCGCCGCGGCCAAGGCCCGCGCCTGCGCGACGTTCGACGTGGACGCGATGATTCGAACGCACGCGGCGCTGTACGCCGCGCTCGTGCGCGAGACCGCGCGGTGAAGCTGGCGTACCTCACCGCGCTGTTTCCGTTCGCGCACGCCGAGCAGTTCTTCGAGGAAGAGGTTCGCTCGCTCTCGCGCGAGGCGGACGTCGTCGTCGTCCCGGCGCGCCCGCCGTCGCAGCGCGCGTGCTACGACGACGTCGGCACGGCGCTGCACCTGCCGTTGCTGAGCGCGCGCGTGCTCGCCCTCGCCGCGCGCGAAGCGCTGCGTTCACCGCTGCGCGCGCTCGCGGCCTTCGGCCGGATCGCGTTCGACCCCGGCAGCTCGCTGCGCGCGCGCGCCGTCAACCTCGCCGCGTTTCCGAAAGCGCTCGCCGTCGCGCGCGAGCTGCGGCGGCAGCGCGTCGACCACGTGCACGCGGCCTGGCTCACCACGCCCGCCACGATCGCGTGGGTGGTGTGGCGGATGACCGGCATCCCGTTCAGCGCGACGGCGCACCAGCACGACGTCTTCGCGCGCAACCTGATCCGCCGCAAGGCGCGCGACGGGAATTTCGTGCGCGTCATCTCCGCGCGCAACGCCGGCCATCTGCGCGATCAGCTTGCGCCCGCGCTGCGGGACCGCGTCATCGTCGGACATCTCGGCGTCGCGGTTCCCGCCGCCGCCGCGGTCCCCGAACCGCGCACGCCGCGCATTCTGTGCGCCGCGCGGCTGTGCAGCTGGAAAGGCCATGCCGATCTGCTCGCGGCGCTCGCGCTGCTGCGCGACCGCGGCGTCGCGTTCACGTGCGATCTCGCCGGCGACGGCGAGATCCGCGCGGAGGTCGCCGCGACGATCGAGCGGCTCGCGCTGGGCGAACGGGTGCGCATGCTCGGCAACGTTCCGCATCCCGAGCTCGTCGCGCGCGTGAACGCCGCCGCGTACGACGTGCTCGCGCTCGCGAGCACCGAGCGGTTCGGCGAGCACGAAGGGATCCCGGTCGCGGTGATGGAGGCGATGGCCGCGGCGCTGCCGGTCGTCGTGACGCGCACCGGTAGCTTGCCCGAGCTCGTCGAGCCCGCGTTCGGCGCGCTCGTTCCGCAGCGCGATCCGCACGCGCTCGCCGACGCGCTCGAGGAGCTGCTGCGCGACCGTGAGACGCGCTTGAGCCGCGGGCGCGCGGGCCGCGAACGAATCATCGCGGAGTTCGAGACGCGCGCGACGAGCCGCACGCTGCTCGGCTGGATCGAGCGCGCGCGCTAGGCCGCGCTCGGCTTGCGCAGTCCGAGCTGAACCTCGCGCGCCGTCACCGCGACGCGGCCCCACAACGAATTCGCGACGTTGTACGACACGGCGAAGCTCGAACGGTTCGTCCAGTCTTTCTTGTACGCGTGCTCGCCGACGCGCAGATCGTACTCGAGACCGCGCTCGAACACCCAGTTCATGTCCTCGATGCGCAGCAGCTGCCCCGGGCTGTAGTCCTGGTACGCGGGGTCGTACGCGGAGATGAACTGCTCGAAGCGCACATTGTCGACGCGCGCGATGCAGCTTGCGACCGGCGTGCCGTCGAGCGTGAGTGCGAAGACCTCGAACCGCTCGTCGGGCGTCATCGCGGTGAGAAAGCTGCGGTACAGCTCGGTGCTGTGCCAAAGCGGGTGGCCGCCGGTGCGCGCGAGCCACGCCTCTTTTTGATGCAGCGTCCAATCGATGATCTCGGCGCGGCGCGCGGGGTCGATGACGCGTTGCGCTTCGACCCGGCCCATCTTCTCCAGCCGGCGCCGGTGCTTGGCGAGCGAACGGCTCGTCAGCATCTTCGCGATCGACTCGCTCTCCGCTTCGGTCTCGCAGCGCGTGCTCGACAGCGGCGTGGTCTCCGTCAGCATCGGCCGGCGTTCTCGTTCCATGAGCGCGTGCAGCGCGGTGCCGGCCGGGACGTACGGCAGCAAGATGGAGTCGGCGCGGACCGTCCGGCACAGCGTGTCCCACGCCGCGGCGACGCGCGCGTGCGCGCCGTCGCCGGACTCGGTGAGCACCGCGGTGTACTCGGCGACCTCGGGGCTGAGCGGGCGCGCGCGCGTCCACAGCGCGTAGCGGTACGTCACGAACGGCCACACGGTCACGAGGCGTCCGCCGCTGCGGCCGACCACGCAGTGCAGCCGCCGCCCGAGCGGCTGCGCCACCTGCGTCCACGACGCGCGGCACCACGCGAAACGCTGCGTCGCGTACGCGTCGTGCGCGCGCTCCCACAGCGCGTTCCACTCCGGCTCGAGCGCGCACAGCGCGTCCGTGTCCGCAACGACCTGCCAGCTATCGCTCATTGAATCAGTACATGGACAGCGTGCCGTCGACGCGCGCCTTGTCGACGGAACGCGCGAACAGCCACAGCGACAGCGGCATCAGAATCGCGGACGCGACGAGCAGCCACAGCGCATCGCCCGCGACCTGCGCGAGCGGGACGCCGGACGCCGCGGCGCGGAAGCCGTTGAGCGCGTGCGTGATGGGCAGCGTCCAGCCCACGACCTGCAGCCAGTGCGGCAACAGGCGCAGCGGAAGGTACACGCCGCCGAACAAGCTCGCCGTCGCGGTCGAGAGGAACTCGACCGGGCCCGTCTTCTTGATCACCATCGAGAGCGCGGCCGCGAGCACGCCGAGCGGCGCGACCGACGTGACCGTCAAGATCAGGAACACCAGCGCGGTGACCGCGTCGACGTGCCGCAGATCGAGACCGAACAGCACGCAGATGGCGAGATACACCGCCGTCTGCAGCACGGTATACGTCATCGACCACACCGCGGACGACAGGACGAGCGTGGTCATGCGCGTCGGCGTGGACAGCACGACCTCGAGCGTGCCGGTGAGCTGCGCATCGCGGATCGACTCCGCGAAGCTGTTGAGCGCCGCGGTCTGGAAGCGCACGAACGCGGTGTTGATCGCGATGTACTGGAAATAGCTCGTGGCGACGGCGCCCGTCGCGCTGAACTTGGGGGAGTCGTCGATGAGCCGCGAGATGTACCAGGCGACGACGACCTGGATGATGATGCTCAGCCACGACAGCGCGAAGTTGCCGGGATACGAGAGCGCGACGATCGCGTCGCGGCGGAAGATCGCGGCGACGCGCGACCAGCGCGACGACTCGGGAAGGCTAACGGTCGCGGTCATCTTGGAGCGTCACCTTCTTGAAGACGTCGACGGGCTCGTTCTCGACGGGGCGGAAGTCGCGCACGCCGGTCGCGCTCCACGACACCGCGCGCATCAGCGCGCCGAGCGCGCCGGCGCGCGGCTCCATCTCGACGTGGAGATCGACGCTGCGCTCGCGCCGTATGATGCGCAGGTCGCGAAAGCCCGGCACCGTGCGCGTGCGGTTCAGCAGGTCGTCGTCGACCGCGTCGACCGTCACGCGGTAGCGCGCGACCGCGTCGAGCTCGGCGTCGAGCTCGCGCGGCGGCGCGAGCGCGACGATGCGCCCGCGGTTCACCACCGCGACGCGGTCGCACAGGTCCCACGCCTCGTCGAGCAGGTTCGTCGCGAGGATCACCGTCTTGCCCTCGCCGTCGACGAGATTGCGCCGGATGAGCGCGCGCAAGTCCTCGGCGTGCACCGGATCGACGGCTCGGGTCGGCTCGTCGAGAAAGAGAATTCCGGGATCGGCGAGCAGCGCCCGCGCGACCGCCAGGCGCACCCGCATCCCGGACGAGTAGCCGCCGAAGCGCTGGTCGAGCATGTCGCGCAGATCGACGAGCTCGGAGCATTCGTCGATGCGCTTCTTCAGCAGCGCGCCGCCCAGGCCCATGAGCGCGCCGAAGAACTCCATGTTCTGCCGGGCGGTGAGCCGGAAGTAGAAGCTGCGCTCGTCGCTCGTGCACAGGCCGATGCGGCGCTTGGCCTTGAGCGGCTCGCGCTCGACGTCGATCCCGTCGATCGTCATGCGCCCGCGGTCGGGGACCGTCAGCGTGGCGAGCAGCTTGAGCAGCGTCGACTTGCCCGCGCCGTTGGGCCCGAGCAAGCCGAACAGCTCGCCGCGCGCGACGGTCAGGTTGACGTCAAAGAGCACCTGGCGGCGCGGCACGGTGCGCCCGACCATGGCACGAAACATCGCGCTGAAGCCGTGCGATACCGGAAAGCTCTTGTCTACATGCTCGACCGTGAGCATCGCGTCCGTCATGGCGACTGTCATGTGCCCGGGTGGCGCTCGGTCGTAACAGGCGAGCGGAAGTTCCGTTCCCGAACCGTTTCGCGCCGGGGCGCGGCGGGCAAGCGGTAGCCGCGTGCGAATCGTCTGGCCGGCCGCTTACTATGGGACGCAACGCGGCAGCTTCGTTCCGGTCATCGACCGCGTCGCACGTGCCGTGGTCGCGCGCGGCGACCGCTTCGACGTGGTCCTGCCCGACGTCGCGGGGACGCTGGACTGGCATGACGACCTCCGCCGCGTCGGCGCCGGGGTGCACCTCGTGCGGCCGTACGACGCGCGCGCCGCCGCCGCCGCGACCGCCCGCCTCCGCCCGGACGTCGCCCACGCGCACTTCGACGGCTGGTTCGTGACCGTCACCGCGGCGCTGTGGCTGTCGCGCGCCCGCGTGCTGTGGCACCTGCACTCGACGTTCCAGCCGGACGGCGGACCACTGCGCTTCACGTGGCGCCGCGCCGTGAAGTTCCGCCTGGTCGGCCGGCGCGTCGCGCGGTTCATCGTCGTCGCGCAGGGTATGGCGGCCGAGGCGGTCCGCCTCGGGGTCCCGCCGTCCAAGCTCGCCGTGGTGCCCAACGCGGTGGACGGCAGCCGTTTTCACCCGCCGTCCGCCGAGGTCCGCGTTCGGGCCCGCGCGGCGCTCGGGCTCAACGCGTCGCCCGCGGTGGCGTTCTTCGGCCGCGACCCGCAGATCAAGGGCGCCGACGTGCTCGCCGCCGCGCTGCCCGGCAGCGGCGAGCTGACCGTCGTGACCGTCGCGACGCCGCCCGAGACGGTGGCCGAGCTGGCGCGGCACGCCAGAGTCGTCGCGCTGCCGCTCACCGACGACGTTCGGACCATCCTGTGGGCGGTCGACGCCGTCGCGATCCCGTCGCGCGGCGAAGGCATGCCGTACGTCGCCCTGGAGGCGCTCGCGTGCGGCGTGCCGGTCGTCGCAAGCGCGCTTCCCTGGGCCGCCGAGCTCGCCGCGGGCAACCCCGCGGTGCGCCTCGTGCCGCGCGGCGATGCGGCGGCGCTCGCCTCCGCGCTCAAGGCGGCGCTTGCGGATC
>JAQBPK010000375.1 GCA_028287565.1 Vulcanimicrobiota bacterium | reverse complement strand
AGGGAAACGCTCCGTCGCTCCTCGACGGGGCGAGAGGCCGGTTCGAGGCACTCGCGTGCCGTCAAGAGCCGGGATGTTGGGGCGTCACATTCACAGAACCGCGTCCCGACTCCTCGGTTGCATCGGAGATTCGTTCGAAAAACTGAACGCAGCGGGACTCCGGCGTGGTCAGTCCTTGCCGATGACTCAAATGGCGGGTGCGATCCGGCGGTCCTTGGACCGGGCGCTTCGGCCATTCCCACGGAGCCCCGATCTTGCCGAGACGCTTCCTAGGTTCATCGCTGGAGCTCGCATTCGCGGCAGGTGCCGCCGTCGTGCCGGCGGTCGTGCACGTGCTGCTGCCCGGGTTCGAGGCCGCGGCTCTCGCCCTGCTGATCTCCGTGTATGCCGCGCTGCGCATTCGCGGCTTGCTGCGCTGGCGCACGCGCGCGCTCAACCTCGAGATCCTCCTTGCCGAGCAGCTCCACCGGGTCGAGCACCATTCGAGCCGGCTCGAAGCGTTCTGGAAGCTCGCCTCGCAGCCGCAGCTCGACGACGACGCGTTTCTGCAGGCGGTGCTCGTCGCGTCGTCCGACGTGATCCATCCGGGTCCGCAGTTCTACGGCATGCTCGCGCACCTCGACGGCGCGGAGATCGTCATCGATATGAACCAGGACGGCTTCGTGCTCGACGGCGCGCTCGCGCCCGGCGCGCGGCTGCCGCTCGCGGACACGCTGCTGTCGGAGCTGCTGCGCACCGGCAAGACGCGCGGCTGGCACGACGTGCGCGCGCACGACGAGCTGGCCGCGATCCCGCGCGTGCGCACGATGCCGTGGCGAGCGTTCGTCGGCACGCCGTTTCGCGTCGGCCCGACGGTATATTTCCTGACGTTCACCTCCATGTCGGCGCTCAGCGAGCAGTTCGCGACCGACGACTACGCGTACATCGAGATCGTCGCGGCGTTCTGCGCGTCCCGGCTGCAGCAGCGCGTGCAGTTCGAGCGCTTGCGCCACCAGTCGGCGCACGATCCGCTGACCGGCCTGCCGAACCGCACCGCGTTCCGCGTCGCCGGCGCGCGCGAGCTCGCGTCGGGCGAGCCGCTCGCGCTCGCCGTCGTGGACGTCGACCGCTTTCGCTCGGTGAACGAGACGCTCGGGCACCAGACCGCGGACGCCGTGCTGGTCGAAGTCGGCGCCGCGCTCGCCGCGCGCGCGGCCGACGGCGACGTCGTCGCGCGCCTGAGCGGCGACACGTTCGGCGTGCTGCTGCGCGGCGCGCGCACGCGCGAGGACGCCGAGCGGCGCGTCGAGCGGATCCACGGCGCGTTCGCCGGGCCGTTCGGCACCGGCGACCGCGAGGGCAAGGAACGCGTGGCGGTGACCGCGAGCATCGGCGTCGCGCTCTCGCCGGACGACGGCACGCAGTTCGAGCGGCTGCTCGCGCGCGCCGACGCCGCGGTGCACATTGCGAAGGAGAACGGGCGCGCGCGCTGGTCGTTCTTCGACCGCCGCGTCGAGGACGCGTTCCTGAGCGCGCGCCGGCTGCAGACCGATCTTGCGCAGGCGCTCGTGCGCGACGAGTTCGTGCTGTACTTCCAGCCGCAGGTCGAGATCGCGACGGGCCGCGTCGCCGGCGCGGAGGCGCTCATTCGGTGGCGCCATCCCGAGCGCGGCTTGATCGCGCCCGCGGAGTTCGTGCCGTTCGCCGAAGAGCACGGGATGCTCGGTGCGATCGGCGCCTGGGTGATGCGCGAGACCGTGCGCGCGTCGCGTCCGTGGCGCGCGGGCGATCCCGCGTTCCGGATGTGGTTCAACCTGTCGGCAGTCGAGCTGAACGATCCCGCGCTGGTGCGGCGGCTGCACGAGCTCGGTGACGAGCTGCGCGGCGTCGGCATCGAGATCACCGAGTCGATCGCGATGCGCGACGTGCATGCGACGATGCGCGCGATCGCCGCGCTGCGCGAAGCGGGGCTCGCGATCGCGCTCGACGATTTCGGCACGGGCTACTCATCGCTGGCACATCTCAAGCGGCTGCCGATCGACGTGGTGAAGATCGACGGTGCGTTCACCGCCGGCATCCCCGACGATCCGCACGACGCCGCGATCGTGGAAGCCGTCGTCGGGCTTGCAACGCGCTACGGGTTCACGACGATCGCCGAAGGCGTCGAGACCGCGCGACAAGCGTCGTATCTGCTCTCTGCCGGATGCCTTCACGCCCAGGGCTTCGCGTACGCGCCGCCGCTCACCGAAACCGAGTTCGCCGCGTACTTGCGCGATGCGCGAAACTCGCAGGCCGAAACGGCGTACATGAGGGCATGAAGACGACGACACACCGCCCCGAGCCGCAGCGCCCGGTGCGAACTCTGGCCCGCCCCACCGGCGCCGACGCCACCCCGTTCGGCGGCTGGGGCCCGCGCGTCCCCGGAATTTAGTGGATTCGCCTTCGGCGAACCCGCCGGCCTACGGCCGCTGCTAAGGAATGGTATAAAGTTCACCGAACGCGCGGCCTATGATAAAAGAAGGCTGGCGCGGGCGGTACTACGAGGACTTCGAGGTCGGCGACGTCTACCGCCACCGCCTCGGGCGCACCGTGACGGAGACGGACAACACGCTCTTCACGATGCTGACGCTCAACACGAACCCGATCCACTTCGACGCGAACCTCGCCGAGAAGACGCCGTTCGGAAAGATCCTCGTCAACTCGTGCTTCACCCTCTCGCTCGCCGTCGGGCTTTCCGTCTCGGATTTGAGCGAGCACGTGATGGCGAACCTGCAGTGGAACGACGTGAAGCTGCCGAGCCCGGTATTCGTCGGCGACACGATGTACGCGTCCAGCGAGGTCCTTGCCAAGCGCGAGTCGAGCTCCCGCGGCGACGTCGGCATCGTCACCGCGCGCACGACCGGCGTGAACCAGCGCGGCGAGACGATCATCTCGTACGAGCGCACGTTCATGGTCTACAAGCGCGACAACGACCCGCGCGACGCAATCCAGCCGGTGTAAACCGCGCGCGGCGGGCTGCTCGGCGCCGTCAATCGAGCGCCGGTTCGAACTTTCGGTTCGGATCGATCGGGCTCATCAGGCCTACGTCGTTGCCGTCCGGATCTTCGACGATCGCGTAGCGGGCGCCCCAGAACGCGTCGTACGGAGGCTGGCAGCCCGTGTAGCCGGCGGCCGTCAAGTCCGCATAACGCTCGTCGACCGCCTCGCGCGACGGGAGCGATAGCCCGATGACCGGCTTCCTGCCATGACGGTCCGCGCGCGATCCCGCGTGCCAGATCCGCGCCATCGGGAGGTTGTCAAACTCGAGCCGCATGCCGTTCGGGAACGCGACGTCAACGTGCCTGGCGCCGCTGCCGGGCGGCCATTCACCGAAGCTGTCCGAAATTGCGAGACCGAGCTTGCGATAGAACGCGAGTGTCGCGTCCATGTCGGCGACGACGACATTGACCTGATCGAATACGGGCCGCTGCTGTTGCAAGACGTCTCCTTTCGCGGCGGGAATGGGGCGGCCGCGTTACTTCAGCTCGACCAGCGCGACGCGGTTCACGCCGCTGCAGGCTAGCGCGAGGTTGCCGTCGTGCGCCGTCATCATGTTGCGCACGACGCCGCCGCCCGACGGGATCGCCCACGTCTGAAACGTGTGCGCGTGCGGGTCGAAGCGGACCAGCGTGTTGGGCTTGGGTCCGGACTCGCTGTACCACACCGCATTCTTCGAAAACGCGATCCCGTACGGCTGTGCGTTCGCGCCGCCCGGCGACAGCCATTCGGTGACGCCGCCGGTCTTCGGATCGAACCGCCCGAGATAGCCGCGCGCGTAGTCGGTGTACCACATCACGTCGTCGCCCTCGATCGCGATGCGGCGCGGGCGCGCGGCTGCGTTCGGCAGCGCGTGCTCGTGAATCGCCATCGTCACCGGATCGATGCTCGCGATCTTGTTGCTGCCGAACTCCACGAACCACGGGACGTCGTGCGAGTCGACGACGATGCCGTACGGGTTCGCGCGCGGCGTCGGCACGGTCACGAGCTTCACCTCGCCCGTGCGCGGCACGAGCCGGCCGACGATGTTCGCGCCCTGCACCGTGAACCACAGCGTCCCGGCGCGGTCGAAGACCGGTGTGTGCGGGTCGCGCGCCGACGGGTCGAGCTTGAATTCGGAGAACGTGCCGGTGCGCGGATCCAGCTTGCCGATGTAGGCTTGGCTGTTCGCGGTGAACCAGACGTTGCCGGCCCCGTCCATCGCGAGGCCGTGCGGTCCCGAGTTGGCAACGGGGATGTGGAACTCTTTGAACGCGCCCGTCTTTGGGTCGAGGCGCCCGAGCGTGTTCGCCTGCTGCCCGGTGTACCAAATGGACCCGTCGGGCGCCGCGAGCGGGTCGTGCGGGTGCGAGCCCGCCGTCGGCACCACCCATTCGCGGATGATGACCTGAGCCTCGCCCGCAAGCGACACCGCAGGGTGGGCGCTTGCGCTCCGGACCGGCAGCGTGCAGCACAGCAGCGCCGCGGCAATCAGCGGCAAAGCCAAACGGTTCGGCATCTCGCAAACCTCCCGTCCGTCGCGGTCCGTCACCGGTCGTTCGCGCACCTGCCCGGCATGCAACCAAGGGGGAGGTCTTCTCGGCAGCGGACGGAAAGCGCCGGCGCGAATGCCGCCATCCGAAGTGAAGATCGCGGTTTGGGGTTCCGGCCCGATATACGAGGCGGCGCTTCGTGCGTGCCTGCGCAACGACGTCGAGATCGCCGAGGTGCACGACTGCGACGTGCTGTTGCTGGCGAACTACACCCGGATCCTCAAGGCGGCCGATCGAGCCATCCCGCGCGTCGGCGCGCTCTGCTTTCACCCGAGCCCGCTGCCCAAGCACCGCGGGCGCGACGCCGTCTACTGGACGGTCAAGATGAACGACCCCACCTGCGGCGTGTCGTGGTTCTGGATCGACGACGGCATCGACACCGGCGACGTCGCCGGCACCGTCGAAGTCGCCCGGCCCGACGTGCGGCCGCGCGAGCTCTACGAAGAGACGCTGGTGCCGCTGGGCGAGATGCTGCTCGACACGCTGCTCGCGCAGTTCAAGCGCGGCGTGTTCTCGCGCTTCCCGCAGGACGAGCGGCTCGCGACGTACGAGCCGCCGCGCCCCAAGCCGGCCGCCACGCTGGCCGCCGCCACGGAGTCCTGACCGGCACCAGCGTCGTAGACGCGGCCATGGCGACCGCGTTCTCCCCTCCCGCAGCGCCGGTCATGACGACCGGCGATCCGATCGAGTACTACTTCGAGCAGGCCTGGAGCGACGGGCTTCCGGTTGTGCCGCCCACGCAGGCGAAGATTGACGCCGTCGTCGACGCGCTCGGCGGCGATCCGGAGTATCCGGAAGTCGTCGTCCCGCCGCGGCGCGGCACGCTCACGCGCGAGATCCTCGCGATCAACATGGTGATGGCGGGCTGCAAGCCGGAGTACGCGCCGGTCGTGCGCGCGGCGATGCTCGCGCTGTGCACGAAGCAGTGGAACCTCAACGGCGTTCAAGCCACCACGCACATGGCCGCCCCGCTGCTGGTCGTGAACGGCCCGGTGCGCAACGCGATCGGCATGAACGCGGGCCACAACGTGTTCGGCTCGGGCAACCGCGCGAACGCGACGATCGGGCGCGCGATCCGGCTGATCTTGCTCACGGTCGGCGGCGGGACGCCGGGCGATCTCGACAAGAGCACGCTGGGACATCCGGGCAAATACACGTACTGCATCGCGGAGAACGAAGAGCTCAGCCCGTGGGCGCCGTACCACGTCGAGCACGGCATGGCGCCCGACGACAGCGCGGTGTTCGTCATCGCCGCGGAGCCGCCGCACAGCGTCGTGAACCACGTCGCCAACGACGCGCAGGGCGTGCTCGACAGCATCGTCTCCGCGATGAGCACGATCGCGCACAACAACGCGGTCGCGAGCGGCTCGTGCGCCGTCGTGATCGGCCCCGAGCATGCCGCCACCATCGCGGCGTCCGGCTTCTCGCGCTTGGACGTGCGCAGCTATCTCTGGATGAACGCGGGCAACACGTGGGGCGAGATCAGCTTCAACGACCGCTATGCCGGCGGCGGCAAAGTGTACAATAAAGCGCTGCCGGCCTGGTACAAGCGCGAGACGAACGCGCGCATCCCGATCGTGCCGACGCCGGACGACATCCACCTGTTCGTCGCGGGCGGCGCGGCGGGCCGGTTCTCCGCGTTTATCCCGGGCTGGGGCCGCATGACGAGCCCTGTGCTGCGAAAGATCGACGGCACCGCGCCTCCAGACGGCGCCGTGTGCGCCGACGGAACCTGCGCGCTGTGAACGAAGGAAACCGCGTGAACATGACCGACACCACCGCTCCGTACGAGACGACGGCCGCAATCGAGACGACCGCCGGATACCGCATCTACGACCCGCGCGGTGTGGTGCACGCGCAGCACCGCAATATCGCACCGCGCGTCGCGTCGCTTGCCGGCCTGCGCGTCGGTGTGCTGGACAACACGAAATGGAATGGCTGGAAAGTCCTCGAGCGCACTGCGGCGCTGCTCGGCGAGCAGACGCCGTTCGCGTCCGTGACGCGCTACAAGAAAGAGAGCTTCTCCGTCGTCGCGGAGGACGAGCTGATCGCGCGCATCGCCGCGGAGAACGACGTCGCGCTGGTCGGCATCGGTGATTGAGGCAGCTGCACGTCGTGCTGTACGTACGACGCCGTCCGCCTGGAAGAATCGGGCGTTCCCGCAGCCGTCATCGTGACCACCGTGTTCGAGCACGAAGCGGCGGTGCAGCGCGCGGCGCTGGGCATGGAGGCGCTGCGCCCCGTCGTCGTGGCGCACCCGCTCAGCACGCTGACCGCCGAGCAGCTCGACGCGCGCGCCGCTGAAGCGGCCCCGCAAGTGCTGGCGACTTGGTACGCGCCCGGCGTCATCGCTCGTCCGCCTCCGCAGGCGCGATCAGGTTCGTGAGCCGGTGCCAGCTCCGCTCGAAGTGCTCGAACTCGAAGCTGAACGTTCGCTCGCCGCCCGATGTGACGGCCGCACCTGAGCGGAAGCCGTCGTGGGCGAGCGCGGCCAAGACCGGCGGATAATGGACTCGCTCGTAGTGGGCACGCGCGGCGTCCCCTT
>JAQBPK010000371.1 GCA_028287565.1 Vulcanimicrobiota bacterium | reverse complement strand
ATCGGGCTTTAGACATTTTTCACGAGCACATGAGAGAAGATCGATCGTGAGCAAGTTCGCAGCTGGAGCGCTCGTCGCGCTCGTGGTTCTGGCCATCGTCGGGGTGGCGGGGGTGCGGCACGCGTCGGCGCACCTCGAGCACGGGGTCGCCGCGCCGCAGTTCACGCTGCAAGCCGCCAAGGGCGGGGACGTCGCAACGGTCGACCTCAAGGCCGCCCTCGCGAAGGGCCCGGTCGTGCTGTACTTCTTTCCGAAGTCGTTCACCAGCGGCTGCACCGTCGAGGCGCACCTGTTCTCCGAGCACGTCGCCGACTATGCGAAGCTCGGCGCGCAGGTGATCGGCGTGAGCGGCGACGACATCGAGACGCAGAAGAAGTTCTCGACGCAGGAGTGCCGCTCGGCGTTCCTCGTGGCGTCCGATCCCGGGCTCAAGGTGGCGAAGCAGTACGACGCCTCGCTGGCGCCCGGCTACGCGAACCGCACCAGCTACGTGATCGCGCCGGACGGCACGATCGCCTACTCCTACACCAGCCTCGACCCGTCGAAGCACGTCGACAACACGCTCGACGCGCTCAAGACGCTGGCAGCCGCGAAGAAATAGAGGCGAGCCGGCGCTCGTCCGGAGCCGCGGACTCCCTCAGCGCGCTCGCGGGCCGTCGCATGGGTACAGGCGTTGCCGTGGAGATCGGCTGGCCGTCCGAGCTGTACCTGATCCGGCACGCCGAGAGCGCGGGCAATGTCGCGCGCGAGGCGGCGCTCGCGTCGGGCGCGCACGTCATCGACATCGCGACGCGCGACTGCGACGTGCCGCTGTCGGAGCTCGGCGAGCGTCAGGCGGCGGCGCTCGGGCGCTGGTGCGCGCGTAACGTCGAGCCCATCGACGCGGTGATGTCGTCGCCCTACGTGCGCGCACAGGAGACGGCGGCGATTGCCCTGCGTTCGGCGCGCTGGAGCGGAGTCCCGATCGCGGTGGACGAGCGGCTGCGCGAGAAAGAGTTCGGCATGCTCGACCGGCTCACGCGCACCGGCATCGAGCGCAAGTTTCCCGAGCAGGCCGAGATGCGCGGCCTGCTCGGAAAGTTCTACTACCGCCCGCCCGGCGGCGAGAGCTGGACCGACGTCATCCTGCGGCTGCGCAGCGCGCTCGACACGGCGCGGTGCGAGCACGCCGGCAAGCGCGTCGCCATCGTCACGCACCAAGTGATCGTGCTGTGCGCGCGCTACGTGCTCGAGCGCATGACGGAACGACAGATCTTGGACATCGACCATACCGGCGATGTCGCCAACTGCTCCGTGACGACGTACCGGCTCGATCCGGTGGCGAACGAGCTCGTGCTGCAGGCGTACAACGTCGTCGCGCCGATGGAAGAGGCGGGCGAGCCCGTCACGCACGAAGCGGACGTCCCCGTTGCCCGCGGCTGATTCCTCGACCGCGATCGGCGGCGCGCTGCTGCGCGCGTGGCCGCTGCCCATCCCGGAAGGCGGCGACAAGAACGCGCGCGGCAGCATCTTCGTGGTCGCGGGCGCGCCGCAGATGCCGGGCGCGGCGATCCTGTGCGCGACGGCGACGCTGCGCGCGGGCGCCGGCAAGCTGCAGATCGGCACGTGCGCGTCGGTTGCTGCGCACGTCGGCAGCGCGGTGCTCGAATCGCTAGTCGTCGCGCTCGATGAAACACGGTCCGGCGCGATCGCGCTCGCGAGCGCGCAGACGATCGCGGAACGCGCGAACAAGGCGGACGCGCTGGTGATCGGACCGGGGCTGGTGGACGAATCGGCATCCGGCGACCTCATCGCGGCGGTCGTGACGAAGCTCGACGTTCCGGCCGTGATCGACGCGGCTGCGTTGGCGTGCTTCAGCGATCGCGAAGACGTGATCGCGTGCCTGGGCGGACGCGCGATCCTGACGCCGCACGCCGGCGAGATGGCAACGATGCTGCAACGCCCGCGCGAGGAGATCGAAGCGAATCCGCAATCATGCGCGCTGGAAGCCGCACGGCGTTTTCACGCGGTGGTCGTGCTCAAAGGCGAGACGACGTACATCGCCGATCCGGCCGGCGCGGTCTACCGCAACGACCACGGCGACATCGGTCTGGCGACGTCAGGCTCGGGCGACGTGCTCGCGGGAATCATCGGCGGTCTGCTGGCGCGCGGCGCCGAGCCGCTGCACGCCGCAGCATGGGGCGTCTACCTGCACGCAAAAGCGGGCGAAGCCCTCGCAAAACGGATTGGTATGGGGTTCCTGGCGCGCGAGCTCCCGGCGGAAGTGCCGCCGCTGATGCGCGCGCTCAGTGAGTAGCATCGATCGCATAGGCTGACGTCTTTAGCGCATGGTCATCCGGCGGACGAGCAGTCCGAGCAGGACCAGGCCGAGGCCGATGAGGATCGCCGGTAGCTTGAGGTCGCGCGTATAGGCGCTGTCGCCTCGCAGCGTTACGTCGAGCTTCTTTCCGACGTCGTCCTTTCGGGCGCCGTTGATCGTGCCGTAGGCGACGTGGCCGCCGGCGAGCAGCGATCCGCCCACGACCCACGTCCCGTTGCAGTGCGTTCGCTCGTGCTTCCCGGTGCCGAGGACCTGGCAGTCGCCGACGGTCGCTACCGCGCGGGTACCCGTCTCACGCTGGACGATGAGAAAGATACCGGGCCCGATCATCGCCCCCGCCAGGAGCAGTACGATGATGATCAGGCCGGCGTTTGGGCGTTTCGTGCGTGAGCGCGCAGAAGCGGCGCTACGCAAGAGCGCCGACGGGACTGGCGAGCTCGATTCGTGTTCCGCCGGTGGTTTCGACCGCATCCGCGAGCTCGGGGCTGGCGGTAAGGATGACACACTGCGTATCGGCGGCGCCCCGGACGAGAGCGGGGAGGCAGCGTGCGATGCGGGCGGTGTCCCAGAACGCGAAGGGGTCGTCGAGGAGCAGCGGCGGTGTTTCCAGGCCTTCTGCGAACATGCGGGCCGTCGCGAAGCGGACCACAAGCGCGATCTGATCGCGCGTCCCGGCGGAGAGGCGGTCGATGTCTTCGATCGCGCCCGTTTCCGGGATGCGCACGCGGATCGCGAGCGTCGCGGGATCGAGGCGGATTTCGCCGTAGCGGCCGCCGGTGATCGTGCCGAGCACGCCGGCGCTGTACTCTTCGAGGCGGCGTGCGAACGCGCGGTGCGCTTCGTCCTTGCGCGTGTCGATCGTCGTGCGCGCGAGCTTCAGCGCGCGGTCGAACGCCTCGAGGCGCGCGCACTCCGCGCGCGTTGCTGACAGCGCTTCGTCGAGCGCCGCGACGTCCGGCACGTTCTCCTCGCCTGCGCGCAGCTCGCCCTCGAGGTTCGCGACGAGACGCTCGGATTCGCGGGTGCGCGCGTCGAGCTGTGCACGTTCGCGTTCGAGCGCGCGCAGCGTTTGGGGATCGTCTGCGGCGGCCGGCTCGACGCCGGCTGCGAGCAGCGCCTCGAGCTCCGCCTGCAGCGCGAAGTCGTCGTCGCCTTGCAGGATGTTGCCGCGCTGCATCGCCAGCATCGCCAAGCGCGCGTCGAGGCCTTCGCGCTCGCGGCGGCGCGCGGCGCAGCGGTGCGCCGCGATGCGGCGTGCTTCGCGGTCGCCGGTGACGTTCGGGGCGATGGCGTCCGCTAGCGTGTCGAAGCTTGCAGCCGCTGCCGAAGCCGCCTCGCGTGCCGCGCGCGATCGTGACTCCGCTTTGCGTGCGGCCTGCTCGCGTGTGGTGAGCGCGGCGAACCGTGCGCGGCGGCGCGCCAGCTCCTCGAGAGTCGCGATACCGAGCGGTTCCAGGACGCGCGCGACGGCGGTCGCGGCGATCTGCTCGTCCGCGAGCGCGGCGTCCGCGATGCGCTGCTTTGCGGCCGCTTCGCGGCGGCGCGCCGCCTGCGAGCGCGCGCGAGCCGAGGCCGCGAAACCGAGCCCGAGCGCGATCGCGGTCGCGACGGCGGTCCACAGCCACAGGTGCGCGATCGCGACGCCTGCGTCCGCCATGGTCGCGGCGAGCACGGCGGTGAGCAGCGCGCCCGACGCGGTTCCTCCGCCGTCGCCGTCGTGCCGCGCTGCGG
>JAQBPK010000365.1 GCA_028287565.1 Vulcanimicrobiota bacterium | reverse complement strand
CCCGACCTCGGAGTCGGCGCCCCACACCAGGTCGAGGAGCTGCTCCTTCGAGAAGACGCGATGCGGACGCCGCAGGAGCGTGACGAACAGATCGTACTCGAGCGGAGAAAGATCGAGGGTCCGCCCGCCGCGGCGGACCGTGCGCGTCTCCAGCTCGACCTCGACGTCGGCGTAGGAGATCACCTCGACGTGCTCGAGGCGCGGCCGGCGAAGCGCCGAACGCAGACGCGCCACCAGCTCCGACATCTCGAACGGTTTCGCGACATAGTCGTCGGCGCCGCGGTCGAGCCCGCGCACGCGGTCGTCGAGCTCGCCCTTGGCGCTCAGCATCACGATCGGCGCTTCGGTGACCCGCCGCAGCAGCGGCAGCATCGCCAGACCGTCGACTTTCGGGAGCATGACGTCGAGCACGATGAGATCGGGCTTCCATTCCTGGATCAGCGGGATCGCCGCCGGCCCGTCCGCGGCGGAGCGCACGTCGAAGCCGCGGCTTTTGAGGCCGAGCTCGAGCATCTCTCGGATGGGACGTTCGTCGTCGACGACGAGGAGCCGCGGGGCGTGCCCCACTTCGTTTCGGTGGCTTACCATGTGCTGATTCTGGGACGAGTACCGGAGATGCGCTGGAGAGTTCGGCACCGGCGGCTCCCCGCCTTGCGCCAGCCTGCTTTCTCAGATTCGACTCCGGTATGGGCGCCATACTCTGCCGATGACACACACGCACCTGGCGGCGGCGTCGGCGGTACTCGCCGTTCTTCTCACTTCCTGCGGCCACAAACAGCAGCCGGCACCGCATGCGGACGCAGCCGTGGTCCCCGTCGTCGCGGTGCAGCAAGGTACCGTGTCTCCCCGCACGACCTTGTCGGGGATCATCGCGCCGCTCCAGAACGTCGGCATCACGTCGTCGCTGGCGGAGCCCACCGCGGCCGTGTACGTCAAAGAGGGCGATCGCGTCTCACGCGGGCAGCAGCTGGCGCTTTTGGATACCGCGGACCTGCGCGCGCAGCTCGCGCAATTCCAGGCGACGGTGAGCAGCAATGCCGCGAAGGCCGTGCAGACGTACGATCAAGCCGGGCTGACCATCATTCAAAACAGCAACACGGTCAATCAGGCGCGCGCCGCGGTGCGCCAGGCGCAGCAGACGCTTTCGAACGACTCGGTGAACCTCGCCCGGTACGCGGCGCTGCTGCGCCAAGGCTACATCGCGCAGCTGCAGTACGACCAGCAAGCGACGCTCGTTCGCAACGACCAGCAGGCCGTGAGCGCGGCGCAAGTGACGTTGCAGAACGACATCCAGCAAGTCGCCGCCAACGGGACCACGTCGACCGGGCTGCAGGGCTCGATGGTCGCGTCGGCGCAGGCCGCGACCCAGATCTCGCAAGCGCAGGCCGATCAGATTCGCGTTGAGATCGCCAAAGCGCGCATCGTCTCGCCGATCGACGGCATCATCGTCAACCGCAACCTCAATCCCGGCGAGTTTCCCGGGACGCGCCAGCTGTTCTCGATCCAGCAGGTCGATCGCGTCTATGCGGTCCTGAACGGATCGCCCGGGCAGATCGCCGGGATGGTGAACGGGTCCACGGCGGCGATCACGTCGTCGGCGCTGCCCGGCAAGACGTTCACCGGCAGCGTCGAGGGCATCCTCAACGCGCTCAATCCCGGCTCCACGAACTTCGTCGTGAAGGTGCTGCTGGCGAATTCCGCGGGCTTGCTTCGGCCTGGGATGGCGGTCTCGGGCAGCGCGCGGCTGCCGTCGGCGAGCGGCTTGCTCGTGCCGGACACCGCGTTCCTCGACACCACGAACTCAACGGTTCAGGTCGTGAACGGCAGCCTCGTGCAGACGGTAAAAGTCACGATGGTTGCGGACGACGGCAAGAACGCGGTCGTCACAGGCGTTGCGCCCGGCACAGCCGTCGTGATCAACGGACAGTCGGGGCTCACCGACGGCCAGACCGTCGCGCCCCAGCAAGTCGCGCAGAGGTAGGTTTGAGATGTCGTTGACCGCACTGTTCGTTCGCCGTCCGCCGCTCGTCTTCGTGCTGCTCGCGCTCATGGCGCTGGCCGGAACGATGGCGTACCGCACGCTCGTCCAACAGCAGTTCCCGAACGTCTCGCAGCCGACGATCAGCATCTCGGTGCAGTACGGCGGCGCGTCGCCGACCGTCATGCGCGACACGATCGTTCGCCCGATCGAAGACGCGATCGCCGGCACGCCGAACTTGCAGAACCTCAGCTCGAACGTTCAAGCGGGCCGTGCGACGATCTCCGCCGCGTTCTACATCACCTCGGACGTCAACACCGACCTGGTGAACGTCCAGAAATCGCTGCAGACGGCGCAGCACCAGCTGCCGCTAGACCTGCAGCCGCCGACGCTCAACGTGCGCGACCCGAGCCAGGCGACGGTCGTGACGCTGTCGCTCACCTCCACGAAGCTCACCGAGAGCCAGCTCTCGCTGATCGCGAACAATCAGATCGTCCCCGCAATCAACCAGATCCCGGACATCGCGTTCGTGTCGGTCGGCGGCGGCGCCACCCCGGCGTACGAAGTCGTCGTCGATCCGCAGAAGCTCGCAGCGGCTAGTTTGACGTTGAATGACGTCGTCAGCACGGTCGGTTCGAGCAACACCCGCGCGGCCGGGGGTACCGCCTATGGCCGCGACCGCCAGACGCAGATCGACATCCGCGGCGACATCAACTCGCCGCAGTCGATCTCGTACTTGCCGATCGCGCCGCCGGGAGCCGCCGGCAGCACGACGACGACGACGCTTCCGAGCACCACGTCGGGAAGTCTGTCCGCGCGAACCGGCACGACGAACCCGTGGACGTCGGCGCCGCAGGTGCTGCGGATCGGCGACGTCGCGACCGTGGCCGACAGCTACATGCCGCGCCAGCTCAACGGCTTCGTGAACGGCGTCAACGGCGTGTTCTTGTCGGTGCAAAAGACCGCGACGTCGTCCGAGGTCACCGCCTCGGACAACGTGATCGCGGCGCTCCCGCGCGTCCGCGCGCAGTTCCCCGACATCACGTTCGCCGTCGTCAACGTGCAGTCGAAGTTCACCCAGCAGCAGATCAGCGGCGTCATCAACACGCTGCTCGAGGGGATCGCGCTGACGGGCATCGTGATGCTCTTCTTCCTGGGCTCGTGGCGCAACGCGATCGTCGTCCTGATCGCGATTCCAGCGTCGCTGTGCGTCGCCCTGTTCGTCATGAAAGCGATGAACTTGACGCTCGACACCATCTCGCTGCTCGGGATGACGCTCGTGGTCGGGATCTTGGTCGACGACTCGACCGTGGTCCTGGAGAACATCGAGCGCCACCGCGAGCTCGGCGATCCGCCCGACCAGGCCGCGATCAACGGCCGAAGCGAGATCGGGATGGCCGCGATCGTGATCACGCTGGTCGACGTCGTGGTCTTCCTACCGATCGCGTTCATGCAGGGGCAGGTCGGGCGCAACCTCGTCGAGTTCGCGATCGTGATCGTGATCTCGACCCTGACCTCGCTGTTCGTGTCGTTCACGATCACGCCGTCGCTGGCCGCGAACTGGGCGCTCAAGGGCCACTGGACGCCGTTCCCGATCATTCGCGCGTTCCACCGCGGCTTCGACCGCGTGCGGTCGTTCTACGCGCACACCGTGCTGCCGTGGGGCTTACGCCATCGCGTCCCGTTCGTCGCGGCCTGCTTCGCCTCGCTGGTCCTCGCCGTCGCGCTGATCCCGCTGGGCGTCGTCGGCGAGGAGTTCATCCCGCCGATCGACCGCGGCCAGATCTTCGTGCAGATCTCGTATCCGATCGGGACGCCGCTCACCACCACGACCACCGCGGTGCTGAAGCTCGAGCAGCAGCTGCGCACGCTCCCCGACATTGCGTCCGATACCGCGCTCGCGGGCGGCTACGCGTCGCCGTACGGCGGCCAGCTCGTCGTGAGCAACGTCGGCCAGATCCAGATATTCCTCACCGACAACCGTTCGCACCCGACCGCGTACTGGGTGAACCAGTACCGCCAGATCGCGGCGAAGACGCTGCCGAACGTGCAGGTCCTCGTCGTCCCCGCGACAGGACAAGGCGGCGGCAACTCTCAGCCGATCGACGTGCTGGTGACCGACGTCACCGGCGGCGACCCGACGCCGTACGCGCAAAAAGTGTACGACGCCATGCTGCACACGCCGGGCGCGGTGAACGTCAACAGCAGCGCGGTAGCGCTGTCGCCGCAGGTCGAGCTCTTGTTCCAGCGCGCGAAAATGCGCGCGCTGGACGTGAGCATCGGCACGGCCACGACCGCCGCCCGCGCGGCGTTCGGCGGCGTGACCGCCACGCAGTTCGAGAGCCCCCAAGGCCTCATCCAGGTGCAGGTCATCTATCCGCGCGACCAGCGCAACGACCTCTCGACGATCTCGCAGATACCGGTCCGCTCCGACAGCGGCCAGATCGTGCACCTCGGCGACTTCACGACGTTCCGCTGGTCGCCCACGCCGCCGCTGATCACGCGGGTCAACCGCAACACGGTCATCGACATCGGCGCGAACTTCGCCCCGAGCTCGTCGCT
>JAQBPK010000356.1 GCA_028287565.1 Vulcanimicrobiota bacterium | reverse complement strand
CGAAGTAGTCGTCGCGCGCGATCGTCAGCTTGGAGAAGTCGCGCCATTTGCTCGGGTAGCCGATCTTCTGCACGATCGCCGCGAGCTTCGTCTCGGCGCGCGCCTTCGTGGTGGGCGTCATCCAGTCCAAGCCCGCGATGTCGGCGCGGTACGCCGTCCGCAGGTTGCGCACCATCGCGTCGGCGTGCGCTTTCGCCGTCGGCGGGAAACGCTCGGCGACGAACATCTGGCCGAGCAGCTCGTCCATCGAGCCGTCGACGGCGCGGATGCAGCGCTTCCAGCGCGGCTGCAGCTTCTTCGCGCCGAAGAGCTTTTGCGACCACGAGAAGTTCTCGTCGACGAACGCTTTGGAGAGCAGGCCCGCGTTGTCGGCGACGTAGCGCCACTTCGCGTACGTCTTGAGGTCGGCCAGCGGCATTGAGGTCAGGATGCCGCTGAGCGCTTTGAAGTACGACGGCTCGTCGACGTTGAGCGCCGACTGCGGCCCGCCGACGGCGTGCAGGTACGACGGCCAGTCGATCGCGATCCCCAGCGTCGCAAGCTTCGCGACCGTGTACGGGTTGGTGGTGATCTTCGGATCGCGCAGCTGCGCCTTGGGAAGCTGCGCCTTCGCGAGCGCCGTTTCGACGCGCGCGACGGTTTGCGCGTCGGCGGCGGCGGTCGCCGCGTCCTCGCCGACGAGCTGCAGCTCGCGCGTCGCGTGCGCGGCGAAGTCGTCGCGGAACTGCTTGGACTTCGCGTCGTTGCGCGTGTAGTAGTCGCGCTCGGGCAGCGACAGGCCGCTTTGCGCGAGATCGGCGATGGTGCGCGCGGAGTTCACCGGATCGGGCTGCGAGGCGTACGCGAAGAACACGTCGGCCGTGCCGGTGCGGTGGAAGCGCGCGATCAGTCCCGTCAGCCCGGGAAGGTCGGTCACGGCGTCGATCTGCGCGAGGCCGGCTTGCAGCGGCGTCGCGCCTTTCTCTTCGATCGCCGTCTCGTCGTTGCACGCAGAATACAGGTCGCCGAGCTTCTGGTCGCGCGAGCCGGGCGCCGCATGCGACGCTGCGGCCGTTTCGAGGCCGCGGCGCAGCGCGGCGAGATTGTCCTCGTCGAGCTGGTCCCAGTGGCTCCAGGTCGACTTGTCGCCCGGGATCGGATGCGTCTTCAGCCAGCCGCCGTTGGCGAACTGGTAGAAGTCGCGGCACGCGGGGCAGCTCGCGTCCCGGTTGGCCGGGTCGATCGCGGCCGGGACCGGCGTCTGCGCGGCGTCGAGGCGAACGTGGCCGCCGACGATGAGCGCGAAAGCGGCCACCACCGCGGCGAGACGGACGAACAAACGTAGGACCGGCATGGAAGACCTCCCAGCGGAACGGTTCCGGCGCTCTTCGCAGCCCCGGCGGCGGTTCCTCCTAATTCATACGTAGACGGCAGATCCGCGTCAGCGCGCGCTCTTCAGCTCGACGATTGCGTCCCACAGGCGTGCGGCGAGCTCGCGCTTGGAGCCGCTGCCGAGATCCTTGCGGCCGTCGCTGCCCCACAGCAGCACTAAGGCGTTGGGAACGCCGCCGAAGCCGCGCTCGCCCGTGACGTCGTTGACCGCGATTGCGTCGAGGTGCTTGCGCTCGAGCTTCTCGCGCGCGTTCGCTTCGAGCGCCTGCGTCTCGGCGGCGAAGCCGACCAGGAACAGCCCGTCCTTGCTCGCGCCGAGGTTCGCGAGGACGTCGGGGTTGCGCTCGAGCGCGAGCGCTTGCGGATCATCCGTCTTCTTCACCTTGTGCTCGTGCGTCGTCGCCGGACGCCAGTCGGCGACCGCCGCCGTCGCGATGGCGATGGTGACCCCCCGCGCGCGCTCGCGCACCGCCGCGTCCATGTCGCGCGCCGTGACGACGCGCGTCGTGCGCGCGCCGGCCGGCGGTTCGAGCGGCGTCGGTCCGAGCACGAGCTCCACCTCCGCGCCGCGCGCGAGCGCTTCGCGCGCAAGCTCGATACCTTGCGTGCCGCTCGCGGCGTTCGAGAGAAACCGCACGGGGTCGATCGGTTCGCGCGTGGGCCCGGCGGTGATCAGCACGCGCTCGCCGGCGAGATCGCGCGTTCGGCGCAGCGCGCCGCCGATCGCCGCCACGAGCGCGTCCTCACCCGCGAGGCGGCCCGCGCCGTGCTCGCGCTCGGCGAGGAATCCGACTTCCGGGTCGACGATGATCGCGCCGCGCGCGCGCAGCACCGCGAGGTTCGTGCGCGTCGCTTCGTGCTCGAGCATCGCGGTGTTCATTGCGGGCGCGATCACGAGCGGCGCGCGCGATGCGAGCACGACGTTGGTGAGCAGGTCGTCGGCGATGCCCAGCGCGAGCTTGGCGATCGTGTTCGCGGTCGCGGGAACGATCGCGACGACTTCGCATTCCCGCGCGAGCGCGATGTGCGGAATCTCGTGAACCCGTTCCCACGCGGACGTGTGCACCGGCCGGCGCGCGAGCGCCGCAAACGTCGCCGCGCCGACGAAGCGCTCCGCGTCCGCCGTCATCACGACGTCGAGCACCGCGCCCGCCTGCACGAGCCGGCTCGCGAGCGCCGCGGCTTTGTACGCCGCGATCCCGCCAGTCACGCCGAGCAGCACGCGCCGCCCGTTCACGCGGACCGCCCCGAGTCGTGCAACACGGGCGCCTCGTCGCGCCCGGAAGGGACCGCCACGATCGGCTCGTTGTCGATCAGGCGCGTCTCGCCCGCCCACGCGCTCGCGATCGCGAGCGCGGGCGGGCGGATATCGCGCGGCGCCGCGAACGTCGCGGGGTCGACGATATCGAGGTACGCTTCGCGCAGTTGCGGCGCGAGCTCGGCGCGGCCGCGCGCGACGGCGCGCTCGCGGTCGGTCTCGCCATCGCGAACCGCGGCGACGATCACCTCGAGCGCGCGGTGGATGGACGGCGCGGCGGCGCGCTGCTCGGCGTCGAGATACACGTTGCGGCTCGAGAGCGCCAACCCGTCGGGCTCGCGCACCGTCGGGCACACGGCGAGCTCCACCGGCAGGTTCAAATCGGCGATGATGCGAGCGAGCACGGCGACCTGCTGCGCGTCCTTGGCGCCGAAGTAGACGCGGTCCGGCGAAACGGTGGCAAACAGCTTCACGCACACGGTCGCCACGCCGCGGAAGTGCCCCGGCCGCAGCGCGCCCTCGAACCGCTCGCCGAGCGGTCCGGGATCGACCGCCGCCCCGAACCCGGGCGGGTACATCGTCGCAGCGTCCGGCGCGTACACCAGATCGACGCCGGCCTCGCGCAGCGCGGCGACGTCGCCCTCGAACGCGCGCGGGTAGCGGTCGTAGTCCTCGCCCGGACCGAACTGCAGCGGGTTCACAAAGATGGATGCCGCGACGGTGCGGCACTCCTCGCGCGCCCGCCGCACGAGCGCCAAGTGCCCGGCGTGCAGCGCGCCCATCGTCGGCACGAGCCCGAGCGGGCGCGCGAATCCGGCGACGGCCTCGCGGACTTGGCCAGGTGTGCGCGCGATCAACATCCGGACTTCCTCTGGAAGCGGCCGAAGGCCGACGGGTTCACGGCACGTGAACCCATTAGGACCGGATCACGCGAAGGCTCGTGCGGCCAATGACGAAGGGTTCACCCAGGCCGATCGGCTCGGGATCGCCGAGGGCACGCCCGCCGACACGGGTGCCGTTGCGGCTCGCGAGATCGGCCAACCGCAAGCGACCGTCCTCTTCCTCGTAGAGACGCGCGTGTTTTCGGGAAATATACCGATCGATCGTGATGCAGGCGGTTGCCACCGCATCGTCGCGGCCGATGGTGATCTCCCGCTCGAACGCCCACGTTTTCCCGTCGAGCGGACCGCTCATCACCTCGAGGACGTACATGACCGGACCGCCTTCGCGCGAGCCGGACGGCCGGTCCTCTCCACAGGAAGCAACGAACGGTGAAAGACGAGCACGCAATCCTCGAGATCGATCCCGAAGCGCTCCGCGCCGCCGAGTTCATGCAGGCGCAGGAGCTGCTGGGCGGCATGGTCGGGCGGCGCATCGTCTCGGCGCAGCTGGAAGAGACCCGCATCGCGATCGAGACCGATGACGGCTCGATCTACTACTTCTACGGCTTCATGGGCGAAGAACAGCCCGGCTCCGAGGACGAGTAGGCGAGCGACGTACTTCACACCGGTGCGGCGCCGGGTGCGGCGCGCATGATCCCGGCGGGCGCTCGGGAATGACGTCCTTGCGCGATGCGACGTCGCGCGGAGGGGTGTGAACATGACGGGTGCGGGGTGTGCCGGCGATCGGTCGATCGGGGTAGTTCCGCGCGCCGCCAGCACCGCCGCGCGCGGCGCAGCGACGCGGACCGGACGGCATCCCACGGATGCCGGCCTCATCGTCATCAGGAGATACTCATGCCGATCGATATTCGCTTCGACGACCTCGACCTGCGCGTCGAACCGCAGAAGGACGCGTCGGGACTCAACGACCCGATCACGGCCCAGACGCTCAACTGCACGCGTACACAGTTCTGCTCGGCCGGCTGTTGCACGGACGGCTGCTGATCGCCGAGGCGGTCGGCTGCCGCTGACCGTCCACGCGGCCGCGCGCGGGACGTGCGAGCGTTGCACGCCCGCGCGCGGCGTATCGTCGCGCGCGAACCGGGACGCATGATCGCACCGGGCCAGGAACGCGCGCCGCGGCCGGCGCACCGGGCACCGCCCGGCGAGGCGATCGCTCTCGCGGTCATCGACGAGCTCACGCTCGCGCGCGTCACCGCGTGGCCTGCGCAGCGAGCGCGCGATCTGCTGGCCTCACCGGACTGGCGCGAAAAGCTGGCAGCGCTGGTGCGTGAGGACGGCGCGTTCGCGACCGCGGTTCTGATCGCAAGCCGCGGCTTGCGCACGGTGGTCGAGCGCGTGCTGCGCGGCGAGCCGCTCCAAGAACGCGAAGCGACCCGGCTGCTCGCGTACGCGGTCCGCATGGCGACGCGGACGACGCCGTTCGGCATCTTCGCATCGGTGGGGCCCGTAGCGTTCGATTCCGCGGAACGCGTCGTGCTCGCGGTGGACGCTCGCACGGCGCAGGCAAACGTCGATCATGAATGGCTGGTCGGCGCCGTCGACGCCATCGCCGAACGCGCGGTTACCGCCGGCGAGGACGTCGTGCTGACGGCCGCGACCGCGCTGCGCCGCGAAGGCCCGCGCTTCGCGCTGCTCGACGAGCGCAAGATCGTCAGCGACGGTTCGGGCACGCAGTACCGCAGCGTGACGATCGCCGCCTCGCCGCCGATCGCGCACGCGCTCGAGCTGGCCACGGCCGGGACGTCCAGCGATGGGCTGGCGCGTTCGCTCGCGGCCACGTTCTCGGTGGACCTCGAGCGCGCGCGGGCGCTGGTGCGCAAGCTCGTCGAGGCGCGCTTTTTGATCCCGGCCGCGCGGCCCGCGCCGCTCGACGACGCGCGCGAGCGGCTCGCATCCTACGGTGCGTCGCAGCCGTCACTCGCGCCGCTGCTCGGCGCGCTGCGCGATGCGCCCCGACCGCGGCGCGGCGTCCCCGACCTCGCGGCGCACGACCGCGCGGTCGAGCAGCTCAAG
>JAQBPK010000344.1 GCA_028287565.1 Vulcanimicrobiota bacterium | reverse complement strand
TCGTACGGGTCGTCCACGACGGGCGTGAAGAAGTCGACCGTCTGGACCAGGGCCAGATCGGCGGAAATGCGGTAGACTCCGGCGTCGTCGCTCGTCGCGTGTCCGACGAGGACGTTCGGGTCCGTCACGGGCGGCAAGCGGCGCAGGACCTGCGCCAGGTCGGCAGCGCCGACTTTACTCGCTCAACCCGCGCAGGCCGAGTACGCCGTCAGCCGGATGCGACGACCGGGGGCTTTCATCGGTTGTCGAATACAAGAACCGAACGCCGATCGCCCGCCGGAGAAAGTCGTTGTCGAAGAACCTGCTGTTCATCCCGGGTCCCGTCACCGTCGCCGAGTCCGTGCTCGCCGCGGCGGCGCGGCCGCTGATCGACCACCGCGGCCCGGAGTTCAAAGCGCTACTGCGGCGGATCAGCGCGCGCATGCAGCCCGTCTTCGGGACGCAGACCGCCGAGGTGCTCATCCTGGGCTCGTCGGGCACGGGCGGGCTCGAAGCGGCCGTCGGCAACCTCTTCGGTCCCGGCGACCGCGTCCTGGCGTGCCCGATCGGCGTGTTCGGACAGCGTCTGATCGCGATTGCGCGCAACTTCGGCTGCGAGGTGGAGATCCTCGACACGCCGTGGGGCAGCGGGACCGACCCGAGCGCCCTGCGCGCGCGGCTGAACGCGCCGGACGGGAAGCGCTTCGACGGCGTGCTGCTCACGCACAACGAGACGTCGACGGGCGCGCAGAACGACATGGCCGCTCTGGCCGAAGCGATTCGCGGCTACGGCGCGTACACCGTCGTCGATTCCGTCAGCGGCCTCGCGGCGAGCGACTTCCGCATGGACGACTGGGAGTTCGACATCGTCGTGGCCGCGTCGCAGAAGGCGCTCGCGGCGCCGCCGGGCCTGGCGATGGTCGCGATCGCACCGCGCGCGTGGGAGCGCATCGGGGCGAACACCGGCGCCCAGCGGTTCTACTTCGACTTGCGCAAAGCGCGCGAGTTCGCCGCGATCGGCGAGACGCCGTGGACGCCGCCGGTGTCGGTCGTGTTCGCGCTGGACGCCGCGCTCGATGAGTTCGAGCGGACCGGCGCGGCCGCCGTGCACGATCGCCACGCGCGCTATTCGGCCGCCGTCCGCGCCGCCGCGCGCGCGCTGGGGCTGGAGCTGTTCTCGCAGGACGGCGCGCACTCGCCGACCGTCGTGGCGATCCGGCTGCCCGACGGCATCGACGGCGACGCGATCCGCACGAGCCTGCGCGAGACGCGCGGCGTCGTGGTCGGCGGCGGCCAGAAAGAGCTCAAGGGCAAGATCATCCGCATCGGCACGATGGGCGACCTCACCCAGACCGACGTCCTGGGCGCGCTCGGCGCGCTCGAGATCGCGCTGCTCGAAGCGGGTGCGCCGGTTCAGGCCGGCATGGGCGTGCAGGCCGCGCTCAAGCTGTTCCTGGAAGCGGATCAACCGGCCGCGGTGTAGCATCCGGCGTATATGACGGTTCGCTCGGCCTTGGGCACGGCGGTTGCAGCGGTGCTGCTCGCCGCCGCCGGCTCGGCGGCGTGGGCGGCGACGCCGCGCGACCCGTGCCAAGCCGTGGCGAAGTCCGATGCGGCCAAGGCGCTCGGCACGCCGGTCACCAGCGTCAAGGCGACGACGATGGGACCCAGCAAGAACTGCGCGTTCCACGGCGCGCGGCCGTTCCAGTCGGTCGTCGTCACGGCGTTCCGCTCGGATTCCGTCGGCGAGGCGCGCGCGCGGTTCAGCGACCTGGTCAAGCAAACCGCGAGCGCGTTCTCCAGTGCGCCGGCGAAGCTCCCGGGCGTGGGTGACGAAGCGGTCACGATCGCGTCCAACGTCTACGCCCGCAAAGGGACCGAAGCGTACGTCTTCAACGTGTTCGGCACGCGCGGACCGGCGCTCACCGCGCGCGCGGTCGAGCTCGCGAAAGCGACGCTGGGCCGCATCCACTAACGCGAGGGCGGGCGATCCGGCCAGCCCAGGCGGAAACTTATCTCCGACGCGCCGGGGAAGTCGCGGAGGAATGCTTCCGTCCGACGAAGCAGTTTTCCCGAACTCGCGGCTCCCCCCGGTGTGACGCCGGTGTTCCGACACCATTCCAGGAGGTCGACCGCATTGCACGACCTGGCCCAGCAAATCGTCAGCGGTCTTGCTACCGGTTCCATCTTCGCGAGCATGGCGCTCGCGCTGGTGCTCATCTACCGCGCGATGGGGATCATCAACTTCGCGCAAGGTGAGCTGGCGATGTTCACCACGTACATCGCGTGGCAGCTCTCGCAGACCGGGATGCCGCTGTGGGCTGCGTTCGCGATCGCGATCGCGATCGCGTTTGTCGGCGGCGTGCTGCTCGAGCGCGTCGTGATCCGGCCCGTCGAAGGCGCGCCGCCGCTGACGGTCGTCATCGTGACGCTCGGGCTGTTCACCGCGTTCAACGGCCTGGCCGGCGGCATCTGGGGCTTCATCGTGAAGCCGTTTCCGTCGCCGTTTCCCAACACGCCGCTGCAGATCGCCGGCGTCGCGTTCAGCGCGCAGGACGTCGGCGTCATCGTCGTCTCGGTGATCACGCTGGGCCTGATTTCGGTGTTCTTTCAGAAAACCAAGCTCGGCCTCGCGATGCGCGCCGCCGCACTCTATCCCGAACAGAGCCGCGTGCTTGGGATTCGCGTCGGCTGGATGCTTGCGCTCGGCTGGGGACTCGCCGCGGCGGTCGGTGCGATCTCCGGTGTCATGATCGCACCGGTCGTCTTCCTCGATCCCAACATGATGCAGAGCGTACTCGTC
>JAQBPK010000301.1 GCA_028287565.1 Vulcanimicrobiota bacterium | reverse complement strand
GCGTCGAGCCGATTCTCGACGACCGGATGCACGTCATCGCGGCGCGCTGGTTCGGCGTCCCGCTGGCGACGTTCACGGCGATTCAGGCGCACACGATCACCTCGCTGCTGCTGTGGGGGCTGGCCGGGATCCTGATCGGGTTGCTAATCGCCGTGCCGGTTGTCGGGCGGATCGGGCGCCAGCTCGTCGCGCGCAGCCGCCAAGTGCGCGAGTCGGCGAAGGAACTGTCCGTCGTGATCGTCGGAAGCGAAGTGTCGGGCGATCACGTCGCGCAGACGCGCGCGGCGGTGGAGCGCCAGGGCGAGCTGCTGATGCAGGCGGCTACGGAGTCTCAAGAAGCGGACGCCGATGTGGAATCATCGGGAAACCTCTTGACGGCGAAAGGCGTCGCGGAGAAGATTCTCGCCGCGTCCGTGCTCAACCAGGAGATACAGGGCGACATCATCGTGATCGACACGCTCGCCAGCGAGATGGCGGAGCGCACGCAGCAAGCCGTCGCGCGGGTGGGCGAGTTGAACGAAGTCGCCAAGGGCCTCGACGAGCTGGTCACCGGCTCGAAGTAAGAACCGATGGCTGACGTCGTCCTGTTCTTCTCGTCCAACGCCGACACCATGATCGCGACCAAAGCGCTCAAGGACGGCGGCATCGCGGCGAAGATGATCCCCAAACCCGCGCAGGTGAACGCGCCGGCGAACCTCGCTTTGTCCGTCGACGGCACCGCGGAGTCGTCGGCGATCGCCGTCCTCGGCAAAGCGAAGGTCGCGCTGGGCGGCGTCTACAAGTAGCGCCGTATGCGGATCGAGCCCTTCGATCCGCGCCGTGATGACGTTGGCGCGGTCACGGCGCTCCTGCACGCCGCGTACGGTCGCTACGCCGCGCTAGGCTATGAATACCGTGCGGCCACGCAGGACGAGACGCGCACCCTGGAGCGGTTGACAACCGGCCTAGGGCTGATCGCGCGCGGCGACGACGGCTCGCTGCTCGGAACGGTCACGTACTACGCGCTCCCGCCGGCGCGCGACGCGCAGTTCGTGGCGTGGTACCGCCGCGCGGACGTCGGCAGCTTCGGCCAGTTCGCCGTCGTTCCGGCGTCGCAAGGCACGGGCATCGGCGTCGCGTTGCTCGACGCGATCGGGCAGCGCGCGCGGGATGACGGAAAGAACGAGCTCGCGTGCGAGACGTTGCTCGCGAACCAGCCGCTAGTTGCGTACTACCATCGCCGCGGATTTCGTTCCGTTGCGACGTTCGAGTGGGACGACGTCCGCGGCGAGTGCGTCGTGCTCAGCAAGGCGCTTTAGTCGAGGTCGGCTTCCAGTGTCTGTGCGGTGCCGTGCGTTATCGACGCGAGGATCGACGTGTAGCGTTCGAGTGGGACTGAGTGCAGATCATGCGCGCGAATCCTACACGACGCGCGAAGCCTTTTACGAGGCGCGAAGCGCTATACGACGCGCGCGTCGGCGAGGTGCACGATTCGCTCGTGTCCGCCGGCGGACAGCACGAGGCCGCCCTCGCGGTCGAGCCGCAGCGCCGTGCCCTCGACCAGCGATCCGTCGGCGTCGAGCCGGAGCCGGTACGGCCGCCCGCGCAGTCCCGCGCGCTCCTCCCACGCCCGTGCGACGTCCGCCGGGTTCTCGAGGACGTCGACCAGCGCGTCCATCGCGCCGAGGATTCCGGCAAGGACGCTCTCGCGCTCGGCGCGCGCCGCACCGTCCGACAGATATGCCGGCGGCGGTTCGATCCCCGCGAGCGCCGGTTCGTCAGGGCGCAGGACGTTCAGGCCCACGCCGCAGGCCACGTGCGCGCGGCTTCCGAGCACGCGCGAGGCGCACAGGATCCCGCCGGCCTTGCGCGGCCCGAGGTCCAGGTCGTTGGGCCAGCGCAGGTCGAGCCGAACCCCGCAGCCTGCCTCGACGCCGTCCGCGACCGCGAGCGCGGCCCAGAACGGCACCGCCCACAGCTCGCCTGCTGCGACCTCGAGCGGCAGGATGGTCGTGAACAACAGCGCGCTGCCGGCCGGCGCGAGCCACGACCGGCCCGCCTTGCGGCCGCGGCCGGCGGTCTGGAACTCCGCGACCAGCGTCGCACCGGCCGCGGACGGATCGCCGAGGAGCGCGGCCGCGTCGTCGTTCGTGCTCGCCGTCTCGCGCACGTAGCGCACGTCGGCGAAGCGGGTTCCCGCGAGCGCGGCGCGCACGCGCTCGACATCCAAGCGCGCCGGACCGTGCGGTTCTAGGAAAGGTGCGTCATCGTCCGGCACGTATCTCAGGTCCGCTATGGCAGTCGAACGAACCTTGATCCTCGCAAAACCCGACGCGGTCGTCCGTGGGCTCGTCGGTGAGATCCTCGCGCGCTTCGAGCGGCGTGGTTACACCATCGTTGGGCTGAAGCTCATGCATGTCACAGACGAGTTGGCGAAGCGGCATTACGCCGAGCATGAAGGCAAGGGGTTCTTTCAGAGCCTGGTCGACTACATCACCGGCTCGCCGGTCGTTGCGATGGTGATCGAGGGCGAAGATGCGGTCGAAGCTTGCCGCTCGTCGATCGGGGCGACGAACCCGATCAAGGCAGCGCCGGGATCGATCCGCGGCGATTATGGCCAGACGATCGGCCGCAACCTCGTGCACGGTTCGGACTCGCCGGAGTCGGCGCAGCGCGAGGTGGCGATCTTCTTCCGCGACGACGAGCTGTTCCCGCGCGCTTCGATCCTCGGCGACTGGGTCGCAGCGAAATAGCAGGATTCGGCTCGTATGAATCTCGACGAACCCTGCACCCTGCGGGCGCTGATGAGAGGAATTGGATAGTGTCGATCGAGTCGCTGCGCGGCGGCGGGCGCCCGCTGATCGAAAGCGTTCGCGCGCGCGAGATTCTCGATTCGCGGGGCAACCCGACGATCGCCGTCGCGGTCGCGACGTCGTTCGGCGCGGTGGAAGAAGCGATGGTTCCGTCGGGCGCGTCGACCGGCGCGCACGAAGCGGTCGAAAAGCGCGATGGCGATCCCAAGCGCTACGGCGGCAAAGGCGTGCTCAAAGCGGTGCGCGCGGTCAACGAGATCATCGGCCCGGCGATCGAGGGCGCGGACGCGACGTCGCAGCGCGAGATCGACCGCATGCTGATCGACCTGGACGGCACGCCAAACAAGGCGAACCTCGGTGCGAATGCGCTGCTCGGCGTGTCGCTTGCCGTCGCGCGCGCGGCCGCGGTGTCGCTCGGCGTTCCGCTGTACCGCTATCTCGGCGGACCGTCCGCGGCGACACTGCCCGTGCCGATGATGAACGTGATCAACGGCGGCAAGCACGCCGAAGGTGCGCTGCAGTTCCAGGAGTGCATGATCGTTCCCGTCGGCGCGCCCAACGTCGCCGACGCGGTGCGCTGCGGCTCCGAGATTTTCCACGCGCTCGGCAAGCTGCTGCACGACGAGGGACATCAGACGCTCGTCGGCGACGAAGGCGGCTACGCGCCCAAGCTCGACTCGATCGACGAAGCGCTGCAGATGCTCGTGCGCGCGACGGAGAAGGCCGGTTACAAAGCAGGGGAAGACGTCGCGATCGCGCTCGATCCGGCCGCCTCCGAATTCTACCGCGACGGAAGATACTGGCCGCACATTCCGGACGATCATCCGCTCGACGCCGCACAGATGGTCGGCCTGTATGAAGGACTGTGCGCGAAGTACCCGATCGTCTCGATCGAGGACGGCCTGGCCGAGGACGACTGGGACGGCTGGAACCTCCTCACGCAGCGGCTCGGCGCCCGCGTGCAGCTGGTCGGGGACGACCTGTTCGTGACGAGTCTGGAACGCCTCGAGCGCGGCATTCGCGAGGGCACCGCGAACGCGATTTTGATCAAGGTCAACCAGATCGGCACGCTGACGGAGACCCTGGACGCGGTGGAGACGGCGCACAAAGCGGGCTACCGCGCCGTGATCTCGCACCGCTCGGGCGAAACGGAGGACACGACGATCAGCGACCTTGCCGTCGCGACCGGCGCCGGCCAGATCAAGACAGGCTCGCTTTCGCGCAGCGACCGGGTCGCAAAATACAACCGCCTGATGGCGATCGCCGACGAGCTGGGAGCGAGCACCGCCCGCTATCTGGGGAAGAGAGCTTTCGCCGCGGCGTCGAAGGGGTAGGGGCTACGGGCCCGTAGCTCAGCGGTAGAGCAGCCGGCTCATAACTGGTCGCGCGCTGGTTCGAATCCAGCCGGGCCTAATGGCTTCGCCGCTTCGCGCCGAAGCCGCCAAGACCGGACGGAGTCCGGTCTTGCAACAAACAAGGAGAGTTTGAGGCGCCATAGTCTATCGGTTAGGACGCCGCCCTTTCAAGGCGGAGAGACGGGTTCAACTCCCGTTGGCGCTACCAGTGAAAACGTCCCGAATACGGGGCGTTTTTCATTCTTCTGACGAGATGGTCACGTTTTTGGTCACGCGGTCAGTTCGGGATCCGCGCCGAGGTACCGTGCGACCATCACGCTGTGGCTCGATAGCAGCGTTTCCTACAGCTTCGAATCTGCCGCTGTAACGTAGGGGCGGCATGGCCCTGGGCATTGCTTGCCGTAGACCGTGCGAATGGGTGTACGCTCGACGGCCGCACCGAGCAGCACGGGACCACCGCTCTGGCGAATCATGGGCGGGACGGCAAGGAAACGTCAATATGGCAATTCGTACAATTCGTGAACACGTAGCCGCGACGGCTTCCCGCGTGATCAGCGGGTCTGGGTCCGACTTCATGGCGCCTCGCCGCGAGCGTTTGTTTCGGATGCTTTTCGACGGCCGTCCGTTGGGCGAGCACGGCCTCCCAGCAGACGCGACCAAAGAGGAGCGGAAACGCCTGGACGAGATGCTTGCCCTCGGCCACGTCTTGGTAGGCGCCGATGTTGACCACGAGATCGACGCCGTTTTCTCGATCGCGCCGCGGGGCCACGTGCCGACCGCCGACTTCGAGGCCGTCCTGCGGCGTGGCGGGCGCGCGAAGATCGAGCTTTGCCGACTGACCGACGAGACGGAAAAGCAGTACATCAACGCGCTGTCCGAAATCGGTCGCCGAGCCGAAGAGGCGCTTTCGCGCGGCGACGGCCTTGACGCATTGATCGGGTCAGACACAATCTACATACGGTTCTACGGCGGGATTCCGACCGCGCGGGACGTTCCCGCGGCGGCTGCCGAACTCGCAGACATCGTTGCGAACGAGTGCCCCGCGAGGCGCGCATCCACCTCGATGTCGGAGGTGGGGCCGCAGTATCCGGTTCTCAACAGGCTCGGCGCGCATTGGGCGCGCATGGTCGAATGTTCATCCGCTCGGATCATGATGGATCCGCTGCTTCACGTCGTGCGCCCGGATCTTGAAGCGTCCTTCGACCCGATGTTCGCGAAGAAAGCGAAGAAGGTCGCTCAGTACGCCGACGGCTGTCCCGTATGGCTGGCACTCTACGGAGACAGCGGTATGACGTATCCGCTCGGCGCGGTTCAGGCGATTGCTGGCCGCGAGGGATTCGATCCCAGTCCGTTCGAGCGCGTGATCGTCGGGTGCTTCACCGCCGGAGTGGTATTCCAAAACGGCGCTCCTCCGCGTTACGGGAGCCTCTCCGCGACCGGCTGATAGCACGAGCGCGTCACGCCGCCGGTCGGCAAGCCGGTGCAAGTAGCGCACGATTTCGTCGACGAAGGGGCGAAATATCACCCGCGCGCCGCACGCGCGTCAGTGCCAACACAACGTGAGGATGCCGGCGAAGTGCTCGTGGATCGACCCGTACGCGCCGCGCATCTCCGCGACCGCGCTTTCGTCGAGCAGCTTTGGATCGATGAGTAGCCGCTCGTCGACGCGCAGCCGCACGTCGAACGCGCCGTCTGCGTCGAGCTCGGCGGATCCACGTTGAAATAGTGCGAGAAGCGAAACGGCTCCCCCAATCGGCGACGCGCCAAGATCAGTCGATGGTCTCGACGTGCGTATCGCGCAGGGACTCGTCGACGGCACCCGCCTTCGCAAGCGCGGCCTTTCCGACGTCGAGCAGTTCGCGCCGTCCCGGTTTCTTCGGGTCCGGAACGACGGTGAAATACTCGAGGATGCCGTCCGCGTCCGCGCATTGCGCGGCCCGTCCCATCAGGGACTCGTCGGCTCCGATACCTGACCGCTCGACGAGCTCGGCGACGTACGACCCGCCGACCGTGCGGTAGATGCGGGCCGATCGCTCCTCGAACATGCCGCGCTTCTCGGACACCTCGGCGAGCATCGTCCCGGTGAACTTGAGGTCCTTTTCGCCGCGGCGCGCGAGTTCGTACGCCAGCGGACCTTGAAATGCTTTTTTCGACATGTTGGCTTCCGGTCTTTAGGAGGAAATCGGTGGGGGCGCCGTGCCGCGGCGCGTAAACCGCTACCACCGCTGGCCGCTCGAAACGGGGGCGCCGGGCATTCTAGGCAGGAAGGATTCGTCGGAATATTGACCGCTAGACCTGGTTTATGGTAGCTAGAGATCAAGAAGAATGCAAGTTACAGACGATGACGTCCACCGCTTGGCGCGGATCCTGCACGGAGATCTCTACGAAACCTCGTTTCGAGGCAAGTCTCGCGGGCGGTTTGCGGTCACACGCGCGCAGATGAAGCAAGCACTCGGTGTCCGGAAGCTGCACATTTCGACCGTAGAGCGGCTTCAAGACCACGCGCTCGCGGTCGGCCTGGTAATCGTCGATCTGGACGACCTCTTCGCGTGCGTCGAAGTCGACGTGCTACGCAAATACCGTCGCCCACCACGCGCGGTGTTCAACCGGTTCTTCGCGCCCATCGACGAGCCACGTCACTCCGCCGAATTCGACGGCGACGGGGAGTGAAGTCCCCCGGCAAGGCGTCGGTGTGACAGTGCCACAAGCTAACCTTGCCAAGCTCGCTTAACCAAGGCGCCGCTAAGTAAGCTGCCGGTGTCGCGTGTGATTGCATTTTGATTTCAGGTCTGCTATCCTCTGAAATCAGGAGGGGCCATGCGCGAGAAGATTGTCCAGATCCGGCGCGACCAGAACCCGCTGGGGCATTTCATTCGCATCGGGTCCACAGGCCATATCCAACTCGAGGAAGCTTTGGCAGGAGACCGAGTGCAAATCGAGCGGGCGGTCTTTGATGCGTCGGTTGTAAAATCGCAGGCTCACCTGCGTGACGCACTCCGCGGCGCTGGCGCGGAGCTCATTCTCGACACGAACGTCGCCGAGCTTGCCTCAGTCGGTCGCTACGACGGCGTTGTGCGCAATTGTGCGTGGGCTGCCGGCGACCGGCCCCTGCAAGGCTCGGATTTCGACGGCTCAGCCGGCAAAGAGCGGATGCTCAAAATCGCGCAATGTGCCTTGGAGCATAACTTTCGGACGGTCCTCGCCCCAACTCATCTGTTGAGCGGGGCAGAAGACCCGAACTTCGCACTCGACCTTCGTATCTGCAGAGAACTGCGGTCCGCGCTCGACGCAAGTGGCGGCGCGGCCGTCTCGATAGACTACCCACTGCTGATCTCCGCAACGACGCTTCGCGAACCGCGCGGGCGCGCTGCCCTCATCGCGGCGTTGAAGTCACTGCCTTTCGATAATCTGTGGCTCAGAATCGCAGGTTTCGGGGCGTCGGCAACGCCGATTGCCGTACGGCGGTATATCGAAGCACTGCAGGACTTCCAAGGACTCGAGCGACCGTTAGTGGGCGACAATGTTGCTGGGCTCAACGGACTAGCAGCCCTTGCGTTTGGTGCGCTGGGCGGCATCGTGCACGGAATTGGGATTGGCGAAACTTTCAATAACGGCACATGGAAGAGACGCCCGACGAAGCGGGACCAAAAGGGCGGTGCCGGCACGCGTATCCTGCTTCCATTCCTCGATCGTCATCTCAAGCCAGCCCAGCTCAAAGATGTAATGGACGCAAATGGTGGGCGTCGTCTGGCTGCGTGCCATGACGCGACATGCTGCAGGCGCGGCTACGACGACATGATCGCCGATCCACGTGGCCACTATTTGCGGACGCGACGCTCACAGATGCTCGCGCTATCTCAGGTGTCGGAGTTTATGCGACCGAATCACTTCTTGCGCGAAGACCTGACGAAAGCGGAGCGGACTTCCGCAATGATGGGTCGTCTGAAACTGTCAGATCCCAAGGTGAAAGAAATCATCGGAGAAGAGACGGACCGTTTACATCGTTTGCACGTGATGCTTGAAGTTTTGCAAGAGCAGGGCATCGACCAACGGCGGGCGCTTGTACCTGCACCGCGCGCTTCGCGCACGATCCGGTCCTCTCGGATTTCACGCTAGTGCCAACGGCGGTTGCGCGAATCATCGCCGATCTACGCGAGCGCGGCGGACTCCAGGGCAAGGATATTGCAAATATCACAGACGTGTCACCCGCAACGGTGTCTCGCTGGAGTAGCGCATCAGCGACACCGACGCTCGAGACCCAGACCCTCATTGCCGAGCTGCGATATATCGTCGATCGCTTGTCAGACTTTTATACTGCGGACGAAGCGCGGTTGTGGTTGAATTCACGGCACCCGCTTCTCAATCTCGAGCGCCCAATTGATGTAATCCGTGATCGGCGAACGGTCGACGTCCTTGCGGTCATCGAGCGGCTCAGCGCCGGCGTCTATTTGTAGCGCATGTCCGGAGACCCGCGTCGCGCTCGTGATCCGGATCTGCTCGATCGGCTGGACGCGCTTCCGCGCGTGTCGTTCACGGGAACCCTCTGGCGTGTCGTGCACAGATCGCGCGACCCGCAAGAACCCTCAAGCGCAAGCGGTCGATGGGATCTCGGGCGGTCGGAAGTGCTGTACACCGCCTTCGAGCCGGACGGAGCGATTGCCGAAGTAGAATTTCATCTGAGCCGGCAGCCCGTTTTCCCATCGCGCTACGTAGCAAAATTGTGGGAGTTGCGCGCCACCATAACAGATGCGGTAGACTTCCCTGACCTCGACGCGCTCGTCCCACTCGGTGTCGAGAAGGCCCGCTACGAGGACATACTCTACAATCGGACGCAAGAAATTGGTGACGCCGCTGCGTTCTTAGGGTTCAATGCCATCTTTGCCCCAAGCGCACGGTGGCCAGCGCGGAACGCGACCTTAATCCTTTCGTCAGGCACCGACCCTCATGCTCTCGAAGTCGTCACATCGCATGACATCGACTGGCAGGCTTGGCGCCTGCAGCACCGTGGCGCCAAATAAGCTGCATCGAGCGTGATTTAGGAGCGCAGCGATGCAAAGACCCGTGGCGCGACGACCTCGACGGCGACCCGCGTAGCCGCCGATAGGTCGCACGTACACGCAGTCGTCCGAAGGAGGGGCGCGCCCCTTAGGTCGAGGGCGGGGCTCGCGAGGAACTGTGCCCCATAGTCGCGCACTCGTCCACGTGCCGGGGACTATCGAAACCGCTCTTCTCAATGGCGATCCCATACGCTTCGGAGGAACCGAACCTCCCAAAGATCGGACAATCGATCCTGCATGGGTGCTCGCTGCGGTCCTCGCTTGCAAGCCTGTGGTCATCGACCACGCGATATTTTCAACGACCCTGAAGCTCGATGGTTTGGCGATAGGACGTCTAGAGATTACAAACTCTGACGTTTTTGCCGTTGGAATCCGTTACAGTAGAGCGTCATCCGTCGTTAGCTTGGAAGGTTGCCGTGTAGCGCAGTCAGTTTCACTTCGTGGAACATCGGTTGCCGGCGCCCTGCTGATGCAAGATATGACGATAGGCGTTGACGTCGACCTCTCCGAGGCGAGAGTTGACCTTACTCTCGCGCTTAATGGGACCGAAGTCGTCCGCAACATCGTGGCGACGAATCTGTTCGTCGGCCGAAACGTCTTGGCGGATGATAAGTTCAAAGTTTGCGGACTAAATTTTCAAGGCTCGACTTTCCAGGGACAAGTCCAATTTATTGGATCTACGCTGGCTGGCTCGGTGATAATCACGGATGCCGCGTTTGGCGGATCAGTTCTCTTTCAAGGGCTTGTTCTTTGTAGTGCTTTCATTGCGGAACGTGCGCAGATCGGCGGTTCGCTGTACTTTCGTGACGTGACGTTTAGCGCGGCATCGACCTTTCGCCAGCTAAAGTGTGGGCAGTTCTTAGGGTTCGAGAATGTCCACTGTTCCGAGCCTCTTGACATTGAACGCAGCCGAATCAATGGCAGCCTGGCAATCGTCGGTACGACCCTCAGTTGCGGACTCGCACTTCCCGGCACCCGTATTGACGATTGCCTTGAGATACGCACAACAAAAGTCAATGGCGAGGCTCGACTTGACGGCGCTGACATCGGGGCAACCGCTCAGATTCGGTCCACAACGTTCGAGGGCAAAGCGTACTTCGATCGACTTACCGTCGGACAAAGCCTCGTTATGGGCGAACTTCCAGATCATGGCGAGGTAGCGCCTCGAGTTCGCTTCCGCGCCCACGTTTCGTTGAACGACGCCGTGGTTGGGTCACAATTCCAGGTCAGTTCAGTCGACTTTGCCGATACAGTGTCCTTCGAAGGCATGACGGTCAAGTCAAGCGTTTTCCTAGAGGATCTCAACGCGACCGCGGCCGTGTCGATGCATTTTCTTTCCGCCGAACGAATGATCCGCGTCAACCGAAGTGTTTTCGTGGACACCTTGCACATATCGAATACAAAATCGAGAAGCGTCCTCATAAGTAGCTCCGAACTGACTGGAAAATTGGACTTGTCGGGTCTGGAATCGGACGAGTGCATCCTTACGAATGTGCTGATTCAGAAAATTCTGGATATGAGCAACGCCCGAATCCGCGGTAATCTTCTTCTTGGACCAGTGCGAGCCGAAATGGGACTTCTCGCGACTGGGATGCGGATCGATGGGGCATTCGAACTGAATGGGCTCGTTACGTCGACGATCGACATGCGCAATTCTGTCGTGAGGCGACTGGTGTTCGCATCAGTTGGATCTGATCGAACGGCAGCCGAGTATGAAGCGATCGATCTACGCGGCGCGGACTACCAGATGATCGATGGCGATTGGACAGCGTTACTCCAGCGGCAACGGCCGTTTGATCAGCAGCCGTTCCGGCGATTGGAAACCGTATACCGCGCAGCAGCACGCGACGATGACTCGCGCCGCGTCTACATTGAACGCCAAAAGCAGTACACAGCGGCACTTCAGCAGACCTATCCGCTTCCAGCGATCTTCGCGCGCCGCATATGGGGCTGGACGACGGGATACGGAGCGTCTTTCGCGCGCACGCTTGCTGCCTACGCCGTCGTGTGGGTGGTGTCCATCGCCTTTTTTGCGTGCATACCGAGCGCAGCTGCGCATCTGAACCTGCCCCGCACCGCAACCTCCGTGAAGAGCTATACCTGCGATATTCGCCCCGACGTATTCGCCGCGGCCGATCTCGCTGGGCACACCCTGCTTCCTATTCCGTATATCGGCGATCCGCTTTGGAAAGATGGCCCCTGCGAGGAGATCGGAAAGCCCGCAAACGCCTGGCAATATGGGACAAGCGCAATAACGTTGATATTGAGGCTGTGTGGATTCGCACTTGGCGCAACGCTTGCGTCGGTGATCTTAGGGTTCTTGCGCGTATTTGAGGCTCGAAAAGTCTGAGACGCCTGCGAGGTAGGACGAACGGGAGATTCTGTACGAGATGGGAGAGCGAACATCTTCGCGGCTGCTGGCTTCGATGAAGTCGATGCGAGGTTGCCATTCGTTGCGGTTGCGCTGCTGCAATTACCGCTCGCGATCGCGTGAGAACTTCACCGCAGCTCTGGCACCCGCCGTTGCGTTCGGGACCACGACATCGAACGCGCACTTTCCGGCGACTGCGGTGTCGGCGGCATGCGCGGTCACCGGAGGAAGGCCGGGCACTTTCACCACGACCAAGACGTTTCGGCACGGGCCCGGCGGCAGTTTGCGTGCGTCGAAGGTGATGCCTGGGGGTTCGGGTTGTGGATTCAGCGTGACGCGGGCGGCGGCGTCCGTGATCGGTATGGTTCCCGTTACCGCGTTTTGAGGCGGGGTGACGTTGACGGGCTTTGGGTGTACTTTGTCCTGAACGCCCGGCGGTTCGGGCTGCGGGTTCAGCGCCACCAAGACGAATCCCGATACGCGACCGCCGGGTGCGGCGACGGCCGCGGACGTCGACGCGAGGATCAAACCCGCGGCGAGCGCGATACGAATGCTCATCGAAGCTCCTCCAAGTGTAGATCGCTTCAGACCCGCTGGTCGGCCGTTCGGCCGTCGATGCTGACGGACCCCCGGCCGCACGCGGAGCAGGCACAGGGGCGGCTTCCTTTCCGCCTTCCGAATGTATCTCGCGTGGCTTCTGCGAACCGAGGGCGGCATGTCGTTCGCCCAGCGCTTGTTTGCCACCAGCTCCGTGGACCGGCTCCGCGCGTTCAGCAAGGGGAAGACGCTCCGGCGAGCGCTCACGGCGAAAGATCTCGTTGCCATCGGCCTGGGCACGATGATCGGCGGCGGTATCTTCACCACCATCGGCACCGGGATCAAAGGCGCCGGGCCGGCGGTCATCGTCTCGTATCTGCTCGCCGGGCTCACCTCGTTTTTTGCGGCGCTCTGCTATGCCGAGCTCGGCGCCATGGTGCCGGTCGCCGGAAGCGCGTACACGTATGCGTACGCGACGATGGGCAAACTGTTCGCCTGGATCATCGGCTTCGCGCTCGTCTTCGAGTACGGGATCAGCGCCGCGCCGGTGGCGCAGCAGTTTTCCGCCGCCCTTCAGGACGTCATGAAGTCGGCGGGATTCGCCTTGCCGACGTGGGCCCAGAGCTCAAATCTCGTGATGAGCGGTCCGTGGTGGGATGTCAGCCACTACGATTTCGCGCACTCGCAAGTCGACATCGTCGGCGCGCTGTTCGTCCTCGCGCTCAGTGTCCTGCTCTCGATCGGAATTCGCGAGTCGGCGACGACCAACAACATCTTCGTGGTGCTCAAGATCGGCGCGTTGCTGGTGTTCATCATCGCAGGCGTGTTCTTGTTCAATCCCGCCAACCTGCACGATTTCGCTCCGCACGGCTGGGGCGCGTTGTCGCCGTTCGGCGGCTCTGCCGACTACAACTCGACCGCTCAGCCGTACGGCATCATCGCCATCGCCGCGTATGTGTTCTTTAGTTACATCGGCTTCGACACCGCGACGACCACGGCCGAAGAATGCAAGAACCCGCAGGTGGACGTGCCCCTCGGCGTGCTCGGTGCGCTCGGCATCGGCACGCTCATCTATTGTGCGACCGCCGTCGTGCTGGTCGGTGCGGTTCCGTGGTCGCAGGTTCCGATCAAGGACCCACTCGTCTTCGCGCTGGCGCCGCTGCACCTGCCGTTCATCAGCGCGATCATCGTGATCGGCGTTCTCGCGGGTACGACCAGCGTCGCACTCAGCTCGCTGCTCGGACAGTCGCGAATCTTCTACGTGATGGCGCGCGACAAGATGCTACCGCCGGTCGTGGCCAAGATACATCCGCGCTTCAAGACGCCCGCGACCACGACGATGCTCACCGGCGCGGTCGTCGCGCTGCTGACACTGATCGTTCCGCTGAACCAGCTCCTCAACTTGGTGAACATCGGGACGCTCATCGCGTTCACCGTCGTCTGCGCCGGCGTGCTGTACCTGCGCCATCGCAAGCCCGATCTACCGCGCACCTTCCGCGTCCCGTTCGTTCCGCTGTTTCCGATTCTCGGAATCGTGTGTTCGCTGTTCTTGGCGGTCTTCGGTCTTTCGCGCACGACCTGGGAATGGTTCGCCGCGGCGCTGATCATCGGGCTGATCTTTTTCTTCTCGTACGGTTTCCGCAAATCGAACCCGGACGAAATCGGCCCTGTTGAAGAACCCGAAGGCTTACAGTTGGTAGACTAGGACGGCGTGTCGTTCACGTTCGCGGGCGCTGCTGCAGGCGGCTTCAGCGCTGCGCGGTACCCGGCGTAGACCGCTATCGCGTAGAACAGCAGATCCATCATGTCGAAACCGGCGCGAAGCAGCCGGAACGCGAGCTCGGGCTGCAGCAAGACGGAGAGCACCGTGTCGACGATCGCGTAGTGCTCCTGCTGCGCGATGACGACGGCTGCGGTCAGCAGGTTGCCGAGCACGCAGCCGAGGAACGCGACAACGCCTGCTGCGATTCCGTCGGCGCGGTCGCGTCCGCCGCTCAGGACGCGCATCCCGTATCCCGCCAAAACTCCCACGCCGACCGCCATGTAGCCGATTTGGAAGTGGGTCGACGCCGTGATCGCGGCCCATGCGACCGCGCCGAGCACCGCTCCGGTCAGCGCACCCACGATGCCGAGCAGCAGTTTTGCGTTCATCGGCCCGCGCTTACGATCGTCACGGCATCACCGCGATGCCGTTCGCGCTCGTCGCGCCGGACGTGGAGCCCTGAGGGGCTGCGTTGCCGGTGGCGCCGGCCGCGTAGAGGTGCGTCCGGCCCGAGTGGTCGACCACGTAGATGACGCCGGTGTGATCGAACGCGACGCCTTGCGGCGCGTTGAGCGCCGTGGCGGACCCGGCGAGTGCGGAAGACGGAGCGGCGTTGCCGTTGGCGGCCGGTGCGAACACGGCAACGTCATTCCCGGCGGCGTCGGCGACCCACAGATTCCCGCTCGCGTCGTACGCGAGGCCGCCCGGCGTCTGGAACGTCGTTGCCGCGCCGGCGATCGTGCGTTGGGGTGCGGCGTTTCCGCTCGCGTTCTTCGCGAACGTCGCGAGCGACGGAGCGCTCATCGAGACCGCGAGCTCATTCGCGCCGACGGCGATCCCGGTGATGCCGGCGAGACCCGTCGTCGGTCCCGCGATCGTCGCGAGCGGCGTCGAGCTCGAGGTGAGCGGAAGCGCGAAACGGTAGATCGCGCTCGCCGTCGCGACGTAGAGGACGTTGTTCGCCGCGTCGGTCGCGACGACGAGCGGCGTGCCCTCGCCGAACGCCGCGAACGGAAGGACGACGGGCTGGGACGAGCACCTGCTGCAATAGCCCGCCGGAAATGCCCAGACCGCCGGGCCGTTCGGCGAGGACGACGACGACTTGGGGCCGTTGTCGGTCATGTACACGTTGCCGGCGCCGTCGAACGCCACCGCGCGAGGCGTAGCGAACAAGCCGTCCAGCGTCACGAGGCCGCCGGGGTTGTTCACGGACGGTGCGCGGTTGTAAGGGACGTCGACGAAGGGATTCATGTCGGGTGAGGACACGACGACGGTTCCCGGTTGGACCACCGGCGTCAGCAATTTGGAGTCCGTCGCGTTGTTGGCGGCCGTCGCCGTCAACGTCACGGGAGCGGCCGGGTTGCCGGTGAACGCCAATTGTCCCAATCCGTCGGAACTCGTGCGCACGGGATACGGAAGCAGCCAGTTGAGCGTATATGGCGTCAGCTTCAGCGCGATCGGGGCGTCGTACGTGCCCACGATCGTGTAGCCGGCCGCGTCCTTCGCTACGACGTTCCCGCCGATGAAGCGGAAGCACCAATACCACGGGTGCTGGTCGGGGATGTCGAGCGTTACGGTCGCAACCTTGCCGCTGAGCGAGAGCTGGAGCTGGTTGGCGGCGCCCTCGTTGATGAACACTTGTATCGTGCCCTCGCTCAGCACGTTGCCTTGAGTGGCGCCGCTCGGCGTGCGCGGCATGTCGTACGCCGCCACCGCGAAGCTGTCGAACGCGATGGGGGCGACGAGCGAGAACGTGCAGGTCGTGCCGCTCGTGCCGGCCGTGCAATTCGGTGATCCCGGCGTGGCGTCGAACCCGAGCGGCGTGCCGCCGTTCACGGTCACGAAGACGGATTTCGTCGCCGCCGAGAGGTAGCGCGGCGTGCGATCGTGCGCCGCTACGACGTGCGGTATCATCAGGGACAGCGCCACCGTCGTGTTGCCGGCGGGCGCCGTGCGCGCCGGCGGCACGGCGTGCGACGTTCCGCCGCCCGTACAGCCCGCGAGCAGCGCCACCGCGGCAAGCGCCGCGAATCTCAGTTCGGCCATACGCTCATCCCCGTGCCGTTCATGACGTCGTTGCCGGTCACGGCGATCTGCTGCGTCGCGCCCGGCGGGCCTTGCCGTGCCGCCGGGAGCACGAGCACCTTGTTCACGCCCGCGTCTGCGACATAGAGGTTTCCGCCCACGTCGAAGCCGAGCGCGTACGGCGTGTTCATTCCGGCCGCCGCTCCGCCGAGCATGCGCGCCGGCGCGACGTTGCCGCTCGCGCTCTTGGCGAATGCGCGCACGTCGGCGGCGCCCGTGTTCGCGACCCAGATCGAGGTTCCGTCGACGGTGATGCCGCGGGGGGCGGACAGTCCCGTCGCGGCACCGCCGATGACGGTCGGCGCGACGTTGCCGTTCGCCGACAGCGGGAACACGCCGATGCTGCTCGAGGTCTGGTTCACGACGTAGATGCTCGTCGCGTCGACCGCGAGCGAGCTCGCACCGGACAGCGCGGTGCTGCCTCCCGACACGGTCGCGACGAGGCTGCCGTTCGACTTCGATAGCACTTCGATCGCGTCCGCGGTCAGCACGTAGATCCGCGTCGTATCGACCGCGACGGCCGTCGGCGCGGCGCTGCCGGCGGGCAGCGGGAAGCTCGTGACCGGAAGTGCTGTGAACGTCGTCCCGGGCGCATGGATAGTCACGCTCATCGAGCCCGCGTTCGCGACGATCACATTTCCCGAGGCGTCGAACGCGACCCCTTCGATCTTGCTGGTGCCGCCGTAGAACTGCTTCGGGATGACGACGTTCGGCTGGCCGGCGCGGTCGATCGGGGTCGAGATGTCTACCGCACCGTACCAGGTGCCGCTCGAGTTGTACGTGTTGCTCAGCGCAAAGGTGCTGCTCTGGATCGTCCCGGTGAGGGGCACCGAGCGCGTCACCGTCGTGCCGCCGTTCGTCACGGTGGCCGTCACCGTGCCCGACAAGGTCTCGCCGAAGGGAGAGAAGACGTTGGGCACTTGCGTTGAATCGGTGAGCGTGGTCGGCGCGTACGAATCGAGCACGACGTGGTTGTTGCCCGTGTACGTCACGACGATCGGCGCCGCGTAGCGCCCGGCGACCACGTAACCGTCGGGGTCCTTCGCGACGACGCTGACCGTTGCGCTCGAGCGGTCCCAGAACAGCAGGGTTCCGACCGAGAGCGTCATGTCGGCGACGATGCCGCCCAGCACGACGTTGAACGCGTTCGCCTGCCCTTCGTACACGAAGAGCTGCGCCGTGACCGTCGACACCACGGTCCCTTGCGCGACGCCGCCGCTGACGGGCTGATCGCGCGCGTCGACGGTGACCGTCCGCTGACCGAGGCCCATCGTGAGGGTGAACGTGCACGCGACCGCACCGCCGGAAGCCGAGCAGCCCGGCGCCGACGGACCGACGGTGAAAGCCGACGGCGACCCGGTGCCGTCCGAGACCGAGATCGACTGCGTGGCCGGCGAGAGATACTGCGGCGCGCGGGCTCCGTGCGACGCGGCAGGTCGCGCCGGAACGCGCAGGTTGAGCGTCACCGTTCCGCGGCCTTGCGTTGCCGCGTGCGGCGCGATCGCCGTTCTTCCGCCGCCGCCACCGCAGCCGGCGGCCGCGAACAACGCTGCGACCGCGAACGCTCGACGCCGCAACTAGCTCACCCCGAGCGTGATCGTCGTGACGGAGACCGTCACGGTCGTCGCCAGCCCGCGTGAATCCGACACCGTGATCTGTACGTAGCCGGGCGCCACGGCCTTCACCGTGAACGTGCCGTTGCCGTTCGACGTGACCGTCGCAATCGACGCATCGCTCGACACGGCGTTGAACGAACCGCCGTACTGCGGTTCGGACGCAGTGAGGGTGCCGGTGTTCCCGATGCCGACGAGCGCGACGTGGCCGGGTGTCACGACGACTTGCGGGACCGAGAGGAACGCGTACACGTACGGCATGCCGGCGCCGAGCGCCACGGCGGTCTGGCTCCCGTAGAATTGGTACACGTTACCGCCCGCACTGTCCGCCGGGTAGGGCACGACATGCCATGTCACCGGTTTTTGCGCGGTGTTCGCCGTCGCCAGCTCGAGCAGGTATCCGGGGCCGGCGGCGACGCCGTTCGGGACGGTGATCGTGAAACCGGAGTCCGCTGACAGCGCGAACGTTTGCGACGGCGTCAGCGTCACGAACGCGAGCGCGGCCGGCGTCACCGTGCTGTCTTGGTATGGCGCGAACGTCGGCAATGCGAGCGGCGCAGCGACGCTCGTCAAGGCGTCGATCGTCGTTCCGGGCGGCACGTTGTTGCTTGCGTGCAAGCGGATCGTTCCGCTATAACCCCCGGCCGGCGCGATGCGCTGGTCGTTCTGCAGCGTCGGATCCAGCGCCGTGCTGGCGACGATCTGCGAAATCCCGAAGTCGTAAAAAAAGCGTGGATTCGTCGTGTAGTGCCCGGCGTTGTTCGTATCCGGGAAGGCGTACAGCAGCGCGCTTAGCGTGAAGTCGTACACGTACGGGAACGAATAATTGCGGCCGGTGTACCACCAGTGGCTGCTCGCAAAATCATACAGGTAGATCCCGCCCTGGCCATCGTTCGCGTCGTACAGATACTCGTAGCCAAAGTCGAAGTGATAGATGTAGTTCGGATCAGGCAGATAGGCGTAGTAACCGAATGGGTTTCCGTTCGGCAGCGCGAGGTAGAACACGCCGTTGCTCAGCGCCGCTTCGCCGGCGAAGAATGCGGGATGAGCGCCGGTGGACGCCGTCGGGTGGCCCTTCGCAGACGGCATGCGCGGCGCCGTTGCGGGCGGCGGGGGCGGCACGGGTCGCGAGATCGCGGCCGGTATCTTGAACCCGTCGGGACGAGCCGCGCGCGACGCATCGCTCGGGATCGAACGGCTTCCACCGCCCGAGCAGCCGGTCACGAGCAGAGCGCACAAAAAGAGCCCTACCGTATACTTCATCATCGGTCTGTCGCGGCTCCCTGCGCCCGCACGTTGCTCGAGCCCGAACAATCGTCCGCGCCCCGCGTGCGGAACGTTACGCGCGGCTCCGGCATGTTCATGCCGGGGACCGTGCAGCGATCGTTAAGGCGCCGGTCGCCAGCCGTGCACTTGCGGCAGGTCCACGGGCGGCGTGACTACGAAACAATGCGGAGATGCCGTCGTAGAAAGGGACATGCAACTGCGGAATCTCGTCCTCGCGGCGTGCTTGTGCGCGTCCGTCGCCGCTGCCGCGCTGCCCGCGGAAGCCGTCACCGGGCCGGCTGCCAGTTTCGTGGCGGTTCGCACCGAGAAGCCGCCCGCGCTCGATCCTGCGCTGACGGATCCGGCGTGGGACAAGGCCGTCGTCGCGACCGGATTGCAGACCATCACGACGCAGAGGCCCAGCCCGTTCGCGTCGCGGTTCATGCTGCTGTACGACGACGCGAACTTGTACGTCGGGATGAAGCTCGAGCAGACGGGCGCGCCCGTCACCGCGACGCAGAGCGCGAACGACGTCGGCTTCGGCTTGGACGATTTCGCGGGGATCGGCATCGACCCGACCGGCAACGGCGGCCAGGTCTATTTCTTCATGACGACGCCGCGCGGCACGCGCTTCCAGCAGTCGACCGAGTCCGCGCGCTTCGCGCCGCCGTGGACGTCCGTCGCCGCGCAGCAAGGCGGCGGCTGGAGCGCGATGATGGTGATTCCGCTCAAGGTGCTGCGCCGGCCCAGCGGTTCCGTGCAGACGTGGCGCTTCGACTTCATCCGGCGCATCGCCGCGCTGAACGTCAACGAGTCCTGGGCGTACGACGCGACGATGAGCGACGGCGGCGGCGGAACGGCAGGATTCCCGCAAGCCGGCGACGCGCGCTTCTGGCCGAAGCTTACCGACCTGAAGATCGCCGGCGCACCGGCGCGGGGACGGCCGCGCGCCGAGATCTACGCGCTCGGCAGCGCGGGTGAGGACCGCCGGCGCTTCCAGCAAGCCGACGGCAACTTCGTGCAGACCGGCGGGCGGCATATGGGCGCGGATGTCGTCGTGCCGATCACCGGCACGGCCGCGTTCGTCGCGGCGTTCGCGCCCGATTATTCCAATGTCGAGGTCGACCAGCAGACGATCGCGCCGCAAGAGTTCCGCCGCGCGCTTTCCGAGTACCGGCCGTTCTTCACGCAGGGCGCGAACTTTTTCAACCCGGTGTCGCTCACCGGCATCAACGCGCCGGCGAACGTGATCTTCTACTCGCCTGCGATCGGTCCGTTCAACCGCGGGCTCAAGCTCGAAGGGACGCAAGGGTTCCAGTCGTTCGGCGCGCTCGAGGCGCAGGGCGCGGGCTTCGACGACGTGGTGTTCGGCTACAAGCACGCCGTCCCGAACCGCTCGTTCGCGTGGTCGCTCGACGGCGTCATGGCGCATCATCGCGCGGGAAACGACACGATCGACCAGCGCGCAGGCAGCGACTCGACGTGGCAGGTGCAGGCCGGCGGCCGCGACGACAAGACCGGCTTCGTGTACGCGTTCGACTACGCGCACGAGCACGGCTCGTTCGTGCAAGACCGTTTGGCGTACAAGAGCGAAGACTTCGTGGACGTCCACCAGCACAACTACGAGATCTACACCGGCTACCGCATCATCGGGCCGCAGTACGCACCCGTCCTCGGCTTCACGCAGAACAGCGACATCCGCGGACCGCAGGCGTTCTTCGATCTCAACGGCACGCTGTCACCGCACGGCTGGATCAAGCGCGCCGACCTGTTCATCACCGCGGACCGGTACACCGACGGCAGCGGCGCGGTGCACCAGTCCGACTCGAACATTTTCCTGGATCTGCAGTTCAAGAACGGCCTGCACCTTTCGGGCGGTCCGTACAACTCGCAGCTGCGCACGTACGACAGCGGGCTCGTCGGCTATCCGTTCTACACCGGCGGCGTCACGCGCTCGTTCAATTTCCACGACGTCAACATCGGTTGGAAAGAGGGCACGCCCGCGCCGGTCAGCGCGAGCTATACGTGGGGACCGTTCGCCGACATGTACCTGCAGCAGATGACGTTCTCGACCTCGCGCTCGATCGGGACGCGCTGGAGCATCGGCGGCGAAGTCGACGGCACGCGCGAGCGCCCGGCGTTCGGCGGCGCGGCGAACGGTCAATGGCTGCGCCGTCTCACCGTGAGCGAGAACCTCGGACCGGGAACGAGCTTCTCGGTGTCGCTGCGCGGCATCAGCGGCACGGGCGGCTTCGCGCAGCCCGGCGTGAACCTCGCCGGCTCGTTCCACCACCGCTTCAAGAACGACAGCGAGTTGTTCTTCAACTACGGCACGCCCGCGGCGCCTACGACGCTGCAGCGCGTCGTGCTGAAATACGTCCTGCGCACGGGCGGCGGCGCGGGAACTTAGACGATCGCGGGCGCGTCGAGCGCCGCCTTTCCTTCGTCGAATTTCCGCAGATCGGGCGCGCGCAGCTTCACGTGCGTCCCGATCAGCAGCGCCGCGATCGCGACGATGCCTGTAAGCGAGAGCGCCAGCACGATCAGGTACGCGTCGTCGATGCCGAGCGCGAGCGCGCGTTTGAGGGTGCCGACTGATTCCGCATGCGGCAGCGGGCCGCCGGTCACGAAAGCGCGCACGACGCCGCTCGCCAGCGGCTCGGGCAGCGACGGGTCGAGCGCGTGGAAGTGCGTTTGCGCGCGCGAGCCGATCGTGTGCTCGACGCCCGGTGCGCTCACGAACCCGCCCGTCAAACGGAAGAGGTTCAGCAGCGCGATCGCGCGGCCCACGAGCGCGCGTTCGAACGAAAGCGTCACGACGAAAAGTCCGGGTGACACGCTCAGGCCCGCGCCGAACCCGCCGATCAGGCACAGCCAGCCGACCGATGCCGCGTCCACCGGCGCGACGGCGCGTGCGAGCGCCGCGGCGAGCGCGATGCACGCCAGCCCGGCCGCGCCGGTGAGAACGACCCACTTCGTGGTGACCGCGCGGCCGAACACGTAGCCGCTCGCGATCGCCGTGAGGAACTCCGGCCAGAACGCAAAGCCCGTGCCGCGCGGATCCAGGT
>JAQBPK010000295.1 GCA_028287565.1 Vulcanimicrobiota bacterium | reverse complement strand
GCGCTGCGAGCGACACCAGCGCGAGGTGCTGCGCCATGTGCCACGCGAGCGATTCGTCCGCGAGGCGGTCGACCGGCCCGAGCAGCGATGCCGCCGTGACGGCAAGCCCGCACGCGAACGCGACAACGGCGCGCGCCGGAAAAGCGCGCCGCGCGCGGCGTACGCGCACGACGCCCCACGTGTACAGCCCGACCGACAGCAGCACGAGCATGAGTGCGGTCATGCGGCGTCCCGGAGGAGCGTGCTCATGCCGCGTGCCGGGGGCGCTCGGCGGTCAACCCCAGACTTTGCGTGCGGTCTCCACGACGAGCTGCAGCTTTGCCCACTGATCCTCTTCCGTCAGCAGATTGCCTTCGGCCATCGAGGCGAAGCCGCACTGCGGGCTCAGCGCGAGCCGTTCCAGCGGCACGTATTTGCTCGCCTCGTCGATGCGCTGCAGCAGCTCCGTTTGGCTTTCCAGCTCCGGCTTCTTCGAGCTCACCAGCCCGAGCACGACCGTCTTGCCGTTAGGGACGAAGCGCAGCGGCTCGAACGATCCCGAGCGTTCGTCGTCGTATTCGAGCAGGAACCGGTCCACGTCGAGCTCGCTGAACAGCTTCTCCGCGATCGCGTCGTAGCCGCCGGCGGCGTACCACTGGCTGCGGTTGTTGCCGCGGCACAGGTGGATGGCGAGCGTCACGCCCGGCTTGCGCGCCGCGCGGAAGCACGCGTTGTCCGCGGCGATCGCTTCGTCGAGCAGCGCCTCGGGCTCGCCGAACTCAGCGCGCAAGAATTCGCGCCACTTCGGGTCGAGGTAATAGCTGTAGCGCGGCGCGTCGATCTGGATGTACGACACGCCTTCCTCGGCCAGCGCCTGCGTCTCGCGCTTGGTGATGTCGACGACGTCCTGCAGGAACGCGTGGTGGTCCGGGTACGCGCGCTCGCTGATCCCTTTCTTGTACGAGATCGCGGGAAACTGCGTCGCGCTCGGCAGCGTCATCTTGATCGGACCGGGGCTGTGCTGCTTCAGGAACTCGAGCTCGTGCAGCGTGAGCCGGCGCGTCTGGCGCAGTTTTTCGGTGACGATGCCGCGCACGGCGCTCGGCGCGGTTCCCGCCGCCGGCGTCGCGGCGTTCCACGAGCGCGCGACGCCTTCGTGCGTGTCGAAGCCTTCGACCGCGTCGGTGAGATCGGTCATGAACCCGCCGCGCCGGAACTCGCCGTCGGTGAACACCTCCAGGCCGAGCTCTTTTTGCTTGGCGAGCACGCGCAGGATCTCGCGGTCCTCAATCTCGCGCAGGTGCGGATCGCCCGACGCGCGCGCGTCGAGAAGCTCTTTCGGGCGCAAGAAGCTGCCGACGTGATCGGCCCGGTACGTGGCGGTGGACGGTGTGGTCGCGCTCGACATGCGGGCCGCTTCTGGCCGCCGGGGAAAAGACCTCGGAATGAACGACACGCCTGTTGCGGCCGACGGCTTCGCGACGCTGGGCCTCGAGCAAGCCCTGGTCGACGCGGTCGCGTCGCTCGGATACGAGGAGCCGACGGCGATCCAGCGCGAGGCGATTCCGCCGCTCGTCGCGGGCCGCGACGTGCTCGGGCAAGCGGCGACCGGCACGGGCAAGACGGCGGCGTTCGCGCTGCCGATGCTGCACCGCATCGGACGGCCGCGTGACGGCGCCCGCCCGGTGCGCGGTCTGATCCTCGTGCCGACGCGCGAGCTCGCGATGCAGGTCGCGGAAGCCGTGCACAAGTACGGCCGCGCGCTCGGCGTGCGCGTGCTCCCGGTGTACGGCGGGCAAGCGGTGCGCCAGCAAATGCGCGGGCTCGAGCGCGGCGCGGACGTCGTCGTCGCGACACCGGGCCGCGCGCTCGATCTCATCCGCCGCGAGACGCTGCGCCTCGACGAAGTGACGTCGGTGGTGCTGGACGAGGCCGACGAGATGCTCGACATGGGCTTCGCCGAAGATCTCGAAGCGATTCTGTCCGCGGTTCCCGACAAGCGCCAGAGCGCGCTGTTCTCCGCGACCCTGCCGCCGCGCATCCTCGCGATCGCGAAGCGCCATCTGCACGATCCGGTGCGCGTCACGATCGCCAACGAGAAGACGCCGGCGGGCGAGGCGCCGCGCGTGCGCGAGTCGGTGTACGTGGTCCAGCGGCGGCACAAGGTCGCGGCGCTCGCCCGCGTGCTCGACATGGAAAGCCCCACGTCGGCGATCGTGTTCTGCCGCACGCGCACGGAAGTCGACGAGCTCGCCGAGACGCTCAACGCGCGCGGCTACAACGCCGAAGCGCTGCACGGCGGGCTCTCGCAAGAGCAGCGCGACCGCGTGATGCGGCGCTTTCGCGACGGCGCATCCGACGTGCTCGTCGCGACCGACGTCGCGGCGCGCGGGCTGGACATCGAGCACGTGTCGCACGTCGTGAACTTCGACGTGCCGTCGTCGCCCGACGCGTACGTGCACCGCATCGGGCGCACCGGGCGCGCGGGCCGCGAAGGCGTCGCGATCACGCTCGCCGAGGCGCGCGAGCAGCGCCTGCTGCGCAACATCGAGCTGCTCACGAAGCGCAAGATGCGCGTCGAGTCGGTGCCGACGGTTCACGACCTGCGCGCGCGCAAGCTGCAGCTCGTGCGGGCGGCGCTCGAAGAAGCGCTCGCGAGCGACGCCGGGCTCGACCGCTATCGCACGGTCGTTGAATCGCTCGCGCAGGAGTACGACGTGCTCGACATCGCCGCGGCGGCCGTGAAGCTCGCCGGCGAAGCGGGCGACGGTGCGCCGCCGGGCGACGAGGACGACATCCCGGCGGTCCCGGTGCCGCAAGCGCGCGAAGGCCGCCCGTTCACCGCGCGAGAGCCGCACCAGCGCGCACCGCGCGTCGATGGAAACGTCCTGCGCATTTACGTGGGCGTCGGCCGCCTGGGCGGAATCCGGCCCGGCGACCTGGTCGGCGCGATCGCGAACGAAGCGCACATCCCGTCGTCGGCGATCGGCGCGATCGAGATCGCTGACCGCTTCTCGCTCGTCGAAGTACCGGCGGACGAGGCCGAGCGCGTGATCAAAGCGCTGCGCGGAACGACGCTGCGCGGCAAGAAGATCGCCGTGCGCCTCGACCGCGGCCGCTGATCGTGCGAAGACGCAGTGGCGTTAGCGCTCGTTGCGGTACACTCGGTCGAGTTGCGCGCGCAAGCCTGGGTTCACAACCCGTCTGACGACTTGCCACAAGCGCGCACGGCTCGCACGGTCGAAGCCGCGCACGATGCGCCGGTAGCGCTGCGCGATCTCGCGCGGTCCGGTGGTCCCTTCCGCGCCCGCCGTCACGATGCCGTGCAAGATCGCGCGCGCCTCATCGCTCCAGCCTCCGCGGTCCGCGAGCGCGTCGACTTCGCGATACGCCGCTTCGATCACGTTGCGCGCGGTCATGGGCGCGATGTACCCACGGCCGTGCACAACGAAAGAACGGGGCGACGAAAGGCCCCGTTCGTGTTCCATCCCGGACCGGGACGGAAGATCGCTGGTACTGCGGCTATTGATAGTAGAGCGTTACGGCGCCGTCGCCGTCCACGTCGACCGCGACCACGCTCGACGGATCGATGCCGAGCATCGTCACGTGATCCGCCAGGCTGCGCCGGTACCCCGCGAGCGATCCCGACTCGTCGACCTGTACGTCAGCGAGCGTTCGCTGCAGTGTTGCTTCGGCCGACGGGTCGGCGTTCTGCATCATCGCATAGCGCTGCTCCGCGGTGAGTCCCATGTCGGCGACGGACACCACCGCGATGTCGTCGGCGCTGATCGTGCCGAGGTTCGCGAGCGACTGCGTGCGTGCGCCGAGCGACGCCATCGCGTCGTCGAGCGTCGTCATCTCGGGAGCGTTGGCTTGCTCGATGACCGACCCGCTCGTCGCGGACGTGTCCGGTTGCTCGTCGCTTTGAGGAAGCTCTTGGGCAGAGGCCATTGCCGGGAGACCGAGGCCGAGCACCGCCGCGGCAAGTGCCGTTCCGAGTTTCGATGCCTTGTGTTCCATAGCGCCCCTATTGTCTCCGAAACGGCGGAGCGGCGAAAACCTCCGTCCTGAGCACCTCCGTTTCGCAACCCCGGAATCGGGGGCTGTCCCCGGGAACACCGGGCGGGTGACCCTCCGATCACCAAGCAGCCGTCTGGACGACGTCCTTGCCGGCGGGGCCAGCTCGCCGGTGCGCGCCGGGCGCCGCGTCGGGGGCGAGCCGTTCGTCTGCGTGCGCGCGGACGGGCCGTACGCGTACGATCCCGACGGGCGCCGGTACGTCGACTACGTGATGGCGTACGGGCCGCTGCTGTTCGGGCACACGCCGCCGTTTCTGCGCGATCTCGACGCGCTAGCTGCGCGCGGCGTGGTGTACGGCTCGACGACGCCGGACGAGATCGCGCTCGCCGAGCGCATCCGACTGCATGTTCCGTCGATGGAGAAGCTGCGCTTCACGACCACCGGCAGCGAAGCGGTGCAGAGCGCGGTGCGCGTCGCGCGCGCGTTCACCGGGCGGGACGCGGTGCTCAAGTTCTCCGGCAACTATCACGGGCATTTCGATCTGGCGCTGCAAGACGCGGGCGCGTCCGCCGAGACGCCGCATGCCGAACGCTCCGGCATCCCGCGCGCGGTCGTCGCCGATCTCGCCGTCGCGCGCTATAACGACCTCGACGACGTCGACCGGCATCTCGCGCGCACGCGCGGCCGGCTCGCGGCGATCCTCGTCGAGCCGGTCTGCGGCAACATGGGCCTCGTCCAAACGCAGCCCGGCTTCTTGGAAGGCTTGCGCGAGCGCGCCGACGCCACCGGCGCATTGCTGATCTTCGACGAGATCATCACGTGGCTGCGGCTCGGGCTCGGCGGCGCGCAGGCGCGCATCCGCGTCACGCCGGACCTGACGACCGTCGGCAAGATCATGGGCGGCGGGTTTCCGATCGCCGCGTTCGGCGGGCGCGCCGACGTGATGGCGACGCTCGCACCCGACGGCCCGTGCTTCACCGGCGGGACGCACGCGGGCATGCCGTTCGCCGTCGCGATGGCGCTGCGCGTGCTCGACCATCTCGAGCGTGAGCCGCAGCTGTACCGCGAGATGGACCGCTGCGCGCGGATGCTCGCGGACGGGATCCGCACGACGGTGCGCGAGCTCGGCCTAGGCTACGCGGTCGTGCAGACGGAGTCGATCGTCGACTTCAAGTTCCGCGCCGGTCCGCCGACGCGCTCGTACGACGACCAGCGGCGCGACGACCAGCGAGCGTACGCTGCGTTCTACCACGCGATGCGCGCGCGCGGCGTGCTGCTGCCGCCCTCGCACAACGAGGTGATGTTCCTGTCCACCGCGCACGGCGATGAGGACGTCGCGTTCACGGCGGACGCGATCGACGGCGCACTGCGCGAGCTGCGCGAGAAGGGAACGATATGAACGACGACGTTCCGGCAGGCTGGACGAACGACGGCCAAGCCCTGGTCAAGCTGTTCGACCGCGGCAGCTTCAACGGCGCGATCGCGTTCGTGAACGCTGTCGCCGCGGTCGCGAACCGCCTGGACCATCACCCGGACATCGCGATCTCGTGGAAAGAAGTCACGATCCGCACATGGTCGCACGACGTGAACGCGATCACGGAGCGCGACGCGTCGCTGGCCCGGGAGATCGACGTGCTTTAGCCGCCTGCCCGATCCTCGGGCAGCTTGATGCTGCTTGACCTGCCCGCTGCTTCGTGGTAGTAAGAACTATCCACAAAAGCGTGTCGTGGATGCGTTCCACATTTTACGGGTGAGATGATGAGAACCAAATGGGCCGCGATAGGGATCGCATCGGTCGTTCTGGTGGCATGCCAAACCGGCACGATGCCGACTTCCGCTCCACCGACGGCGAAACTATCGTCGGTAGCAGACCAATCGTCGATCGAGCTTGGCCGAGCCACATATCAGAAGCTCGTCGCGCAAGGGATGGTCTACAGCATCGTCGGCCGGGTCGCCGCCATTCAGGTGTCCACCGTGGATGGTCATGCGCACGTCGCAGCGTCGGCCGTCAGCGGCGAGCCGGTTCAGGTGACGTTCGTCAAAGGCGCGCACGACGTTTTTGATTTCGACCGCATCGGGCAGCGCGGCACGAGGATCGCTGTCGATCCGGTCGTGTGCGCCGAGTGTGAAGGATCCGGAGGAGGAGGGTCCACACCTCCGAGGCCGCAGCAGACGAGGCCGCCGAATTACGATTCGTGCCAGCGCGCGGGTGGAGCGACGTGGTTAAACGAGGCGAACGGTGACGGCGGATGCCTCGGCCCGGGCTCGTCGAGAGGCTTTCCCTGCGGTATCTGGTCGTATTCCTCGCCGGGCCGAGGCCGTTTCCGAAGCTGGGACGGCACGGTGGACTACAGCGGCTTCGAGTTCATTTCTTCAAACGCAGACGGCGTGAACTGCACGCTGGGGCCTCTTGCGTAGCGAACGCTGCGCTCGCTCGCGAGATTGACGCGGTAACTTAACAAAGCCGGTCGTATGTATTGCGACCGGCTTCGCGTGTAAGCGTTCCGCCAAGATTCGCCCCGAAACTGCTTGAATCCGCGCACTTCGCGTTGTTCGCCTAGTCGCCTCGGCGTACGATGCCTCGATGGACATGTCGATGTTCCATCCACACGGGTGGTGTTATTTGTGGGAGCCGCCGCTGGTCGCGCTCCACGTCGGTTCCGACGCGCTCACCGCGCTGGCGTACTTTGCGATCGGGCTCGCGCTCGCGCTGATCGTGCGGCGGCGCCGCGATCTGCCGTTCGGGCTGCTGTTCGCGCTCAGCGGCGCCTTCATTTTCTTGTGCGGGCTGACGCACCTCGCGTCGATTCTCGTCGTGTGGCAGCCGCTGTACTGGATCGAAGGGCTCGTCAAGGCGGCGACCGCGCTGGTCTCGGTCGCGACGGCGGTGGTCGCGATTCCGTCGCTGCCGCTGATCATGCGCATCCCGAATCCGCTCGTCGATCCGCTCACCGGGATCGCGACGCGCGGCGCGCTCTTCGAGTCGGTGCAGAAGAAGCCGGCGAGCATGGGCCCCGCGGCGGTGCTGTACATCGACCTCGACCACTTCAAGGACGTCAACGACAAATTCGGCCACGCCTGCGGCGACCTCGTGCTGCGCGAGGCCGCGCGCCGGTTGAAGGCCGTCGTGCGGCCGCGCGACATCGTGGCGCGCCTCGGCGGTGATGAGTTCGCGCTGGTGCTCACCGGCGCAAGCCTCGCCGACGGCGAACGCATCGCGGCCCAAGCGCGCACGGCGCTCGCCGCGCCGGTCAGCGTCAACGACGGACGCACGGTCTGGATCGGCGCGAGCATCGGCGTCGCCGAGCTCAACGGCGATTTCGACGCGGCGCTGCGCGCCGCCGACCGCGCCATGTACGCCGCCAAGCACGACGGGCGCGTCAGCGCACCGGCGTAGGATACCCCGCGGGCGAGCGGTGGCCTTGCGCGTCGACCGCGCGCACGCCGAACAGCCAGTTGTCCTTCGAGTACTTCAGCGTCACGCTCTGCGTGGGTGATGGTGCGTTCGCGGTTTTCGCGTCGGGCACGGTTACCTCGACCGTTGTCCAGGTTGGATCGGTCGTCGAGCGGCGCAGGATCTCGTAGCGTGCGGCGCCCGTGACCGAATTCCACGTCAGCGTCGTGTCGTTCGTGAGCGCCTTGGTGTCCATCGTGACCTTCGGCGTCGCAGGCGCGAGCGCGAGCGTCGCAAGCGACGCGACGTTGTAGCGCGTCACCTTGGCGAGGTAGTCGAAGTCGACGTACTGCAGCAGGTCGCCGTACTGGACGCCGTTCTCCACCCGCACGTCCTGGTGCTGGTGGTTGAAATTCTCCACCGGCTCGACGTACCGTATCGCCGGGAAGCTCTGTGCGTTGAACGACTCGTGGTCGCCGCCGCGCAAGTAGCGGTCGGCACGGTAGATCAAGACGCCGTGCAATCCGGTGGCGTACGCGTCGCCCGTCTCCTTCGCGAAGCGCGCGAGCTCGCGCGATGGCGAGTCGTTCTCGCCGCCGATCACGTTGACGCGGTTCGGGTCGGTGCCCGGCGGCAGCGCCTCGGAGAAGATGCGCACGACGTCATCGCGCTTCACGCCGTCGTCACCCACCGACGCGCCGACGATGTCGTTGTTGAGGTCGCCCTCGACGTCGACGTGCGCATCTTTCAGCGACTTTGCGTAGTGCGCGCTGCCGAACAGCCCTTGCTCCTCGGAGTCGAAGCACGCGAACACGACCGTCGCGTGCAGCGGGAGGTTCGCCAGGACGCGCGCCGCTTCGACGACCGCGGAGGTCGCCGACCCGTTGTCGTCCGCACCTGGCGCGTCGTGCTCGCCGTCGTCATTGTTGGAGTTGCGCGAGTCGTAGTGGCTGGACATCACGTACGTGCGGGTCGAGGGCTCGTCGCCCTTGAGCGTCGCGATCACCGACGAGATCTCGACGTCGCGCGGGATGCGCTTCTTCGGATCGGCCGTTTGCAGATAGCTGTCGAGCGCGACCGTCATCCGCCCGCCGCTCGAGCGAGCGATCTCGCGAAACCGTGCGGCCAAGTAGCTGCGCGCGGCGAACACGCCCCGCCCGGGCCGCGACTTCTCCGAGAACGTCGAGCGCGTCCCGAACGCGACGAGGCGTTCGTCGGTCGCACGAAGCTGCTCCGCGGAGACACGCGCGAGCGCGGCGGAGATCGCGGGATCGAGCGGCGGCGCCGGGACGTCGGCGCGGGCCGGCAGCACCACGGCGAGCGCCGAAACGGCGCTGAGCGCTAGGAGACGGTACGGCAGACGGAACGGCGAGCGGTTCGGCGACATATCTCCGGCGCGGTACCGCGCAAGCGCGCTCGCACCCTGCCCTCAGGAGAAGGCTCGCTTGCGACCGAACGACCGTCGCGTGACGTGGGCTGGGATCCGGGACGACGAGCGTTTTCATGCCGTGCTGGCCGGGCTCTGCACCATCGCGCTGCTCGGCATCCTGTCCGGCTTTCGTGCGACCGCCTTCGACAACTTCGTATGGCTCGCCGACGGGTGGCTGCACGGCAAGCCGTACCTGCCGCATTTCCCCGGCGACTACATCGACGCGATCCCGTACCACGGCCGCGCGTACGTGTACGAGGCGCCGCTGCCCGCCGTGCTCATGC
>JAQBPK010000252.1 GCA_028287565.1 Vulcanimicrobiota bacterium | reverse complement strand
ATCTCGTCGCCGACGTCCTGGAGCGAGCGCGTTCCGTCGACGATCGCGCCCGCGTTGACGTCCATGTTCTCGCGCATGCGCTCGAACATCGACGTGTTGGTCGCCACTTTGATCACCGGCGCGATCGGAGATCCGGTCGGCGTGCCGCGGCCCGTCGTGAACACGACGACCTGCGCGCCGCCGGCGATCATGCCGGTGAGCTGCTCGATGTCCTGGCCCGGCGTGTCCATCACGACGAGGCCGTTGGTGCTCGGGCGCTCCGCGTACTCGACGACCTCGCGCAGCTCCGTCGATCCGCCCTTGTAGGCGGCGCCGAGCGATTTCTCCTCGATCGTGGTGAGGCCGCCGGCGATGTTGCCCTGCGTCGGGTTGCCCCAGCGGATGTCGACGTGCATCGACCGCGCGCGCTGCTCCACGCGTTCGATCAGCTCGTACAATTTCGCCGCGACCGGCTCGCTCGCGCGCGCCGCGAGCAGATGCTCCGCGCCGACCAGCTCCGGCAGCTCGGCGAGAATGACCGTGCCGCCTTCGGCGACGAGCTTGTCGCTGGTATAGCCGAGCGCCGGGTTCGCGGTGATGCCGGAGAAGCCGTCGCTGCCGCCACACTCCGTGCCGACGATCAGCGCGCTCACCGGGCATTCGGTACGCTCGTACGCGGCCGCTTCCTGCAGCAGCTGCTGCGCGAGCTCGACGCCGCGCGCGATCGTCTTGGTGGTGCCGTCGCACTCCTGAATGCCGATGACTTCGACGCGCTGTCCGCGCGCGGCAATCTCTTGCGCGAGCGCCTTTGATTCGTTGGTCTCGCAGCCCAGCCCGACGACCAGCACCGCTGCGACGTTCGGGTTGGACGCGAATCCCGCCATCGTGCGCTTCGTCTGCTCGAAGTCCGCGCCGACTTGCGAGCAGCCGGTCGGGTGCGTGATCGTGATGACGTCCGGGACTTTGCGGCCGATCAGCTCGACGACGTGATTCGCGCACATCACCGACGGCAGCACGAGCACGTGGTTGCGCACGCCGACCGTGCCGTTCGCGCGCTTGTAGCCCATGAAGGTGCGCGCGCGCGTCGCCGCATCGGTGGTCGTGCCCGTGGTGCTCATCGAGCGACCTCCTCGAGGTCGCCGCGCCCGCGCGTGCCCTCGACGTTGTGAACGTGAACGTGCTCGCCGGTTGCGATCGTCGCCGACGCCTTGCCGATGACTTGGCCGTATTTGCGGATCAGCGCGCCGCCGGCGATCGGCCGGGTCGCGAACTTGTGCCCGGTCGGGATCGCGGACGCGAGGGTGACCGTGAGCTCGCCCGCACCGTTAGCGGCGCCGAAGCGGACGCGCGTACCCGGCGACAGGTCGCGCAGAGCCACGGCGACGTCGTCGTCGTCCTTTAAACGCAGGGCGGCCCCATCGTCCGAGAGCGGCATGTGCGCGCTAGAAATCGTCGGGTCATCGGACAACTCCTGCGTCGCCGGGACGGCGAACGCCCTAACGCGTCGTGAAGGAACCCAAGTCGGCCGCCACGGTGGTGTAGCACGCCAGGTGCGCATAGTCGAACGTCGCTCCGCTGACCCGGTAGGTCGTCGCAGGCTTCAGCGCCGGGATCAGGAGCGTCCATTGGCCCGGGACGATTGTGACGGTGCCCGTCGCGTTCGCCGGCACCGCAGCCGACCCGTCGCCGGGAAAGAGCGTGAAGGACGCGGTCGGCGTCGCCGGATTTCCATACGTAAACGTGATCGCCCCGATCGACGGCGAGACGCCGGTCGCACCGGGCGCGGGCGAGACGAGCTTCGCTTGGGTGTCCACCACGGTCCCGCCGCATGCCGGCGGCGGCTGGCTCGGCGCGGTGCCGCCGCCGCCCGAGCACGCGGCAAGCACGACGAAACCGAGCGATGCAAGAACGGCGAGACGCATCCCATGTGATTCGAGCGCGGCGGGGCATGGAGCCTGCGAGGGACGTGTCAAGTCACCGGACAACTTCGAGCGGTTATGGACGCGATCGCGGCTCCGCGGCGGCTCCACGCGCACGTGGTCGATGCGCTCGTGCCGATGATCGTGAACGGCGAGCTGGCACCCGGCAGCCTGCTTCCGACCGAGCCCGAGATGAGCACGCGGTTCGGCGTCTCGCGGTCGGTCGTGCGCGAAGCGCTGCGGGTGCTCGGCGCCAAGGGGCTCATTGAGGTGCGCCACGGGTCGGGAACGCGAGTCACGCCGCCCGAGCGGTGGGATCCGCTCGACCCGCTGGTGCTGTCCGCGCTGCGCGGCCGGGGCCCCAGCGCAGCCGTGCTGCACGATCTGCTCGAGGCGCGCACGATCGTCGAATGCGAGGTGGCGGCTCTCGCGGCGGAGCGCGCCGACGCGCAGCAGCGCTGCGACCTGCAAGACGCGGTCGCGACGATGCGCGCGTCCGTCGGCGACCCGCCGCGCTTCGTGACGGGCGACTCGGCGTTTCACCTGATCCTGCTGCGCGCGGCGCGCAACCGCGTGCTGGAGCGCATGACGCAGCCGATGCACGAGCTGCTCCAGTACGCACAAGCGCTTACGGACGCGATCCCGGGCGTTTTGACGCGCGCGCTCGCGGACCACGAAGCGATAGCCGACGCGGTGATGCGCCGCGACGCCGCAGGCGCGCGCGACGCAATGCGCGTCCACCTCGCACGCACGCAGCGCGACATCATCTCGATCACGGAGACGAAATGAGCACTCCGTTCCGGCCAAAATGGCCGTTTCGCGGCCGACTCAGGGGCGGGGGGACGTTCCGCGCCGCCGAATCCTTGCCGACATGAGCGAGCTTCGCTATCGCGTAATCTTGGAGCCGGAAGAAGACGGCGGTTTCTCGGTCGTGATCCCGGCGTTTCCGCACGGTCACACGCAAGGAGATACTGTCGAGGAAGCGCTGGCGAACGCGCGTGAAGTGATCGGTCTCGAGATCGAGTACCTGCGCGAGCGGGGTCTTCCGGTGCCGGCGAGCGACTCGCCCAACGCGCCGATCGAATTCGTATCGGTCGAGTCGCCGGCCGCGTAACCTAACCCGGCTCAGTCCTAACCTCCGACACGATGGGCAAGAAGCAGCCGGTCGTAACCGGCCCTGAACTCGTGCGCGCTCTCGAGGGGATCGGGTTCGTCCGCGTGCGACAGGTAGGTTTCCCACCTCACCCTTGACCGGGGTACCCTCCATGCGACCGTTCCTATGCACGGCAACAGGCCGATTGCGAAAGGGACGCTTGCGGGCATCCTGCGGTCGTGCGAGATGAGCACCGGCGATCTCCGTAATCTGCTCTGACCGTGGGAGAGCGGGGCACGGATCGGTAGCGGCCGAAAGCTCCGCAGCGATCATCGCCGAAGTCATATCGATCACGGAGGCCCCGGTGAGCACTCTCGACGCGCGACTCGTTCGCGACACCCTCGACGTACCGGCGATCGCCGAGGTTACCGCTGCCGCGCACGAGGCGCTCGCGCCCGTCCTCGCGCGTGCTCGGTTGCGGCCCGGTGCGCGCGTTGCGGTGACGGCGGGGAGCCGCGGGATCGAACGCATTGACGGGATCTTGCGCGGTGCGTGCGATGCCGTGCGCGATGCGGGTGGGGTGCCGTTTCTGGTGGCTGCGATGGGGTCGCACGGCGGCGGGACCGGTGACGGGCAGCGCGCTATGCTCGCGCATCTCGGCGTCAGCGAGCGCAGCGCCGGCGCGCCCATCGAGAGCGCGATGGACGTGGTCGAGGTCGGTACCACGGATGCGCACGGCGTTGCGGTCGCGTGCGATGCGCGCGCCGCGGGCGCCGACGCGATCGTCGTGGTGGGGCGCGTGAAGCCGCACACCGATTTCACCGGCGACATCGAGAGCGGACTGCTCAAGATGACGGCGATCGGGCTTGGCAAAGCGATCGGTGCCGCGCGCTACCACGCCGCGTTCGCGCGCTGGGGCTACGAGCCGATCATCCGCGAGATCGCCGCACTGATGTTTGCGCGCCTGCCGATCATCGCGGGGCTAGCGATCGTGGAGGACAACCGCGGCGGTACGCACGCGCTCGAAGCGTTCCCCACCGACCAGATTGTCGCGGGCGAGGAACGGTTGCTGCGCCGCGCTCGCGAGCTGATGCCCAAGCTGCCGTTCGCGGAGCTCGACCTGCTCATCGTCGACCGCATGGGCAAGAACTTCTCGGGCTGCGGGATGGACACGAACGTCACGGGCCGCGCGGTCGACGGGCGCACGCAGAAAGTGCCGCAGCCGGTGATCGATCAGCTGTACGTCCGCGAGCTTTCCGCCGAGTCCGACGGAAATGCAACCGGAATCGGGCTTGCCGACTTCTGCACGCGCCGGCTCGCCGACGCGATCGACTGGGACGCGACGTACTTGAACGCGCTGACCGCGGCGCATCCCGCCGGCGCGCGGTTGCCGGTCGTATGCGACAACGACCGTGACGCCATCCGGCACGCGCTCAACGCCGCCGGCGTGCAAGACATGGCGCACGCACGCGTCGCGCGCGTTCGCGACACGCTGCACATCGAGACGTTCGCCGCGTCGCAAGCAGCGCTGGCCGAGATGCAGAACGATGGGCGTTACGAGATCGGCGATCCCACCGACGCGCTCGCGGTATCCGAAGACGGGGCGCTGGCCGAGTTCGGCGGCGTGCTCGCCTGATGCGCGTTCTCATCACCGGCGGGCTCGGCTTCATCGGCGCGTGGACGGCGCGCGCGCTGCTCGACCAGGGACATGCCGTTCGCACGTTCGACGTTCACGACAACCGCACGCTCTTCGACGCGATCATCGCTGCTGCGGGCGACGCGGCCGAAGAAACGACGCGCAAGCCGTCCAACGGCACGTCGTCAGCGCGAGCGGACCGCGTGGTCGAGCATCGCACCGGCGACATCACGGATGCCGCTGCCGTCGATGCGGCCGTCGAAGGCTGCGAGGCGATCGTGCACCTTGCCGCCGTGCTGATTCCGACCGCGCGGAAGGATCCGCTGCTCGGCGCGCGGATCAACGTGCTCGGAACGCTGCACGTGTTCGAAGCCGCGAAGCAGCATGGCGTGCGCGGGATCGCGTACGCGTCGAGCGCGGCGGTGTTCGGAGCGGAGGACGGCGTGCATCCCGAGCCGCGCACGCACTACGGCGCGTACAAGCTGTGCAACGAAGGAACGTCGCGCGCGTATTACGACGATGCGGGCATTCGCAGCGTCGGCTTGCGCCCGGCGACCGTGTACGGGCCGGGCCGCGAGATCGGCGTCACCGCCGACCCGACCCTGGCGATGCGTGCGGCTGCCGAAGGAAAACCGTACACGATCCGCTTCACCGGCGCGACGGGAATGGACTATGTCGAAGACGTGGCGGCGATCTTTGCGCGCGCGGCGACCGACACGCCGGACGGTGCCCATGCGTTCAGCCTGCAGGGCCAGCTCGCGCGCATCGATGAGGTCCTCGATGCGATCCGCGCCGAGATTCCCAGCGCGAACGTGCGCGCGGAAGGACCGGAGCTGATGTTCGCCGCGCAGCTCGACGAAACGCCGCTGCACGCGGTGTTCCCCGGCCTAAATCGCACGCCGCTCGCCGATGGCACCCGCAAGACGATCGCGTTCTACCGCCGCACCGCGGCCCCGGCGTAACGGCACCAACGCCAGCTAGTACGTCGAGCGGCCGCCGGAGATGTCGAACGCCGCGCCGGTCGAGAACGAGCATTCTTCCGTGCACAGCCAAGCCACCAGCGCGGCGATCTCGTCGACCGTGCCGAAGCGGTTCATCGGGATCTTCGAGAGCATGTAGTCGATGTGCGACTGCGTCATTTGCGCAAACATCGGAGACTCCACCGCGGCCGGCGTGACGCAGTTGACGCGGATGCCCGTCGTCGCGAGCTCCTTGCCGAGCGACTTCGTCAGCGCGATCACGCCGGCTTTCGAGGCGCTGTAGGCCGGCGCGTTCGGGTTGCCTTCTTTTCCGGCTACCGACGCGATCGTGACGATGCGGCCGTAGTTCGCCTCGCGCATCGACACCGCGACGGCACGCGCGCAGTGGAACGTGCCCGTGAGGTTGACATCCAGCACGTCGCGCCACGCGTCGAGCGGGTACTCCCACGTCGTGACGTTCGGACCGGTGATACCGGCGCTCGTCACGAGGATGTCGATGCGGCCCAGGGCGTCGAGCGTTGCGTCGCGCGCGCGCTCCACGGCGTCGTAGTTGCGGACGTCGACGACGGCGGTGTGCGCGGTGACACCCGTGTCCGGCGCCGTCACCTTCGCGAGCGCGTCCGCGCTCGAGTCCCAGAGGCTCAACCGCGCGCCGGAGGTAAAGAGACGGCGGGCGATCGCGAGGCCGATCCCCGAAGCGCCGCCGGTGACGACGGCGACGCGCCCGCGTACATCGAGTTGGTTCACAGACGGAGTCTATCATGAACGGCAAGACGAAGCTGCGCAGCGCGCAGTGGTGGGGCAAGCAGGATCGCGACGGGTTCATCCACCGCAGCTGGATGCGCGCGGAGGGTTTCGCGCCCGACGTTTTCGACGGGCGGCCGGTCATCGGGATCTGCAACTCGTGGTCGGAGCTCACGTCGTGCAACGTGCACCTGCGGCGCGTCGCGGAGTCGGTGAAGCGCGGCGTGTGGGAGGCCGGCGGCTGGCCGCTGGAGTTTCCGACCATCTCGCTCGGCGAGACGTACATGCGGCCCACCACGATGCTGTTCCGCAACCTGATGAGCATGGACGTCGAGGAGTCGATCCGCGCGAACCCGATCGACGGCGTCGTGCTCCTGAGCGGCTGTGACAAGACGACGCCAGCGCAGCTGATGGGCGCAGCGAGCGTCGATCTGCCGGCGATCATGGTGACCGGCGGGCCGATGCTCAACGGCAAGTACCGCGGCGAGGACATCGGCTCGGGCACGATGGTGTGGAAGTTCTCGGAGGAAGTGCGCGGCGGGCGGATGACGTGGCCCGACTTCTTCGAAGCCGAAGAGTGCCAGTCGCGCAGCAACGGTCACTGCATGACGATGGGCACCGCGTCGACGATGGCGAGCATGGCCGAAGCGCTCGGCATCGCGCCGACGGGCAACGCCGCGATCCCGGCCGTCGACTCGCGTCGCTACGCGCTCGCGCAGCTTGCCGGGCGCCGCATCGTCGAGCTCGTGCGCGAGGACGTGCGCATGTCGCAGATCCTCACGCGCGAAGCGTTCGAGAACGCGATCCGCGTGAACGCCGCAATCGGCGGCTCGACGAACGCGGTTGTCCATCTGCTCGCGATCGCGGGGCGCATGGGCGTGCCGCTCGAGCTCGACGACTTCGACCGGCTGGGACACGATCTGCCGCTGCTCGTCGATCTGCAGCCGTCAGGGCGTTTCTTGATGGAGGATTTCTATTACGCCGGCGGCGTGCCGCGGGTCGTGCGCGAGCTGGGCGATCTGATCCACCGCGACGCGCTCACCGTCACGGGGAAGACGATCGGTGAAGCGACGGCCGACGCGCCGTGCTGGAACCGCGAAGTGATCTACGCGATGGACGCGCCGGTGAAGCCGCACGCCGGAATCGCCATCCTGCGCGGCAACCTCGCACCGGATGGCGCGGTGATCAAACCGTCCGCCGCGACGCCCTCGCTGCTGACGCACCGCGGGCGCGCGGTGGTGTTCGAAGACATTGAGGACTACAAAGCGCGCATCGACGATCCGGGGCTCGACATCGACGAAACCTGCGTCATGGTGCTCAAGGGCGCCGGACCGCGCGGTTATCCCGGCATGCCGGAGGTCGGCAACCTGCCGCTGCCGCCGAAGATCCTCGCAAAAGGCGTCACCGACATGGTTCGCATCAGCGACGCGCGCATGAGCGGCACCGCATACGGTACGGTCGTTCTGCACACGTCGCCGGAGTCGGCCGCCGGCGGCCCGCTAGCGCTCGTGCAGAACGGCGATCTCATCCAGCTCGACGTGCCGAACCGCCGCGTCGATCTGATTGTGAGCGAGGACGAGCTCGCTCGCCGCCGTGCCGCATGGAGCCCCGCGCCGCCCACGTTCGAGCGCGGCTACGCACGGCTCTACACCGAGCACGTTCTGGGCGCGGACCGCGGCGTGGATTTCGACTTCCTGGTCGGCCGCAGCGGCTCGGCCGTGGCGCGCGAGATGCATTAGGCGCCGAGCGCGCTCGGCCGGCAGAAAACGATGAAGGGGCCTCGCGCACGAGGCCCCCTCACGTCCGGGACGTGCCGCATCACAGCGACGTTTTGGCCGATTCTTCGAGCCTGCGCGGCAGCCGGCTAACGACTGCGTTGACCCAGGCCTTCATGCCGGCCTCAAGCAGCGCTTGATCGTGCAGATACGCCGGAGCGCAGATCAAGGTGCCGCCGATGTAGCCGTGATACCACGAGTGCCCTTGGCTCGTGTTGAAGACACCCGTTCCCCAGACTTGCGCGTGGTGCTTCACGGTGCCCGCCGACGCGCCCAGCGTTTGCGCGTACGACTGGTAGTTGGAGAACGTGTTGTTGATCGTCGTGTTCAGGTTCGCTTTGACGACGTCGGGGATATTGAGCGACAGCACGTAGTTGTGCAGATCGTTCGTCGCCGTGCTGTAGTTGATCGAGTTCGTGAACGAGTAGTTCGGCGGCATCTGGCTCGTGCCCGCGTTGTACGTGCCGCCGGCGGTCGACACGGTCCGTCCGAACGATTGAATGACGTAATCCGGGTTGGGGGGCGAGTAGACTTCTTCGTCGGGTCCCCACGTCTGGTTGGTCGGTTTGTGATTCCCGCCTTCAAGATCGATCGCCGCGCCCTGGTCGAACGCGATCGTGCTGCCGATCGGGCACGACGCATTCTGGCTCGCCGCCGCGCTCGAACTCTTGTGCGCCGCCCCCGAGCTCGGGGTCTTGAGTGCGGGATAGAGCTTGCCTTTGTAGACGATCGACGACGCTTTGATCGCGGCGTCGAGATCCGCCACGGAACGCGCGTCGGCTGCGCGCGAGGACACCGCCGCCGCCGGGGCGGCCGCCGCCGCCATGGTGACAGGCGCCGGCGCGGCCGACACCGTTGCGGGAATGAACGCCGCCAGGGCGGCGCCGCCGCGGATCGCGGCTGTGAGGTTGAACGAAATCATGGCCGTGTGCCTTTCTGTAAGGTGCTGTGGCGATGAACCGCCACGGCACAAAGGTACACACGCCGCTTTCAGGACGATTTCACTGCGGCGCCGGATACCGGCGATCCGCCGGAGGCTCCGCGCGGTCCGGCACCCAAAAGAGGCGGCATGGCAGGAGTGCGTCTGCAGTCGGTCAGCAAGAAGTTCGGCGAGACGGTTGTCGTGGACGACGTCACGCTCGACATCGCCGACCGTGAGTTCATGGTGCTGGTCGGCCCGTCGGGATGCGGCAAATCGACGACGCTGCGCATGATCGCGGGGCTCGAGACGAGCAGCGGGGGCGACATCTTCATCGGGGACCGGCGCGTCAACGACCTCGGGCCCAAAGACCGCGACATCGCGATGGTGTTCCAAAATTACGCGCTGTACCCGCACATGAACGTCTACGACAACATGGCGTTCGCCTTAAAGATGCGCCACATGCCGCGCGCCGAGATCGACCAGCGCGTGAAGGAAGCCGCCGACATCCTTGGCCTGGGCCCGCTGCTCAAACGCAAGCCGAAGGAGATGTCCGGCGGACAGCGCCAGCGCGCCGCGCTCGGCCGCGCGATCGTTCGGCATCCGGCGGTGTTCCTGATGGACGAGCCGCTCTCAAATTTGGACGCGAAGCTGCGCGTGCAGACGCGCACCGAGATCGTGAAGCTGCACCAGCGCGTCGCAACGACGATGATCTACGTGACGCACGACCAGATCGAAGCGATGACGATGGGCCACCGCATCGTCGTGATGAAGGACGGCGTCGTGCAGCAAGTGGCGCCGCCGCAAGAAGTGTACGACCGGCCCGCCAACCAGTTCGTCGCCGGCTTCATCGGCTCGCCGACGATGAGCTTTCTTCCGTGCCGCATTGAGTCGGACGGCGACGCGCTCTACGCCCGAGGTCCGTCGTTCAAAGTGCGTATCCCGGACGAACGCCGTCCCGCGCTGCGCGCTGCACCGGCGGAGGCGCAAGCGGTCACACTCGGCGTGCGTCCGGAAGACATCTCACTGCACGCGGACGCGAGCAGCTCGATCGCCGCGGTGGTCGATGTGGTGGAGCCGCTCGGCTCAGAGCAGGTGCTCTATTTCACGTGCGACGGCGAGCGCATCACGGCTCGCGCGCCGGCCGAAGCGACGGTAGCACCGGGCGACGCGATCGCGCTCGGGATCAACCCGAAGCGCATGCACCTGTTCGACAGCGCTACCGGCGCGGCGTACTTCTAGCCGGCGGGGCGCCCGCGCGGCATATTTCTAGCCGGCGCGCCGCCGGTCCGGGTGCGTCTCCACGCTGCGGTGGCGGCGGTCGGAGACGATCGTGCACAGGTGCTCGAACTCGACGAGCGTCATGAGCCGCGTCAGAAAGCCGCGCGGGACGATGAGCGTGAGGTTTCCGCGGCCGACGCGCCGGGCGAGCAGCGCCAGTTCGGTGAGCGCCGCGGCGTCGATGAACTGCACCTTCGTGAGATCGACGATCGCGGGCTCGGTGATGCGCGCCAGCTCTTCACGCATGTCCGGCGCGGTATAGATGTCGAGGTCGCCGCTCAAGGCGACGACGGGTCGCGAATCAGTGGTTTGCACGGACGTCCTTGCCTTCGGCAGCGCTAGAGTCGAAACGTCGACACACGGCCTCCATGAAGAAGCCGCTACCCTAGATGTCGGCGCTCGGCGTGCAACACAACAGCGCGGACGCCGTGCCCGGCACGTACTCCGCGCGGGGAAGGCGAAACTTTACTTAGCCGTCAGGTCGACAGTACCAAGCTCGACTCCGGGCGCGGCTGCGGCGGCTTCGCGCGAGCCGCCTTCGCTTAGACGAAGGCGCTCATACCTGCTGCTCGGGGGCACCAACCATCCCAAAGCCATACTTGATTGACGTATCCGTTGATTGGGGATAGAATGGGGCACGACCCGCCGGACTACCGAGACGAATGCTTTGAGTGGGACGAACGGAAGAGCGCCGACCGGTTCGCGCGTAGCGGCTTCGATTTTCATGCTGCAAAACGGGTCTTCGAGTCGGGCCGCTTCGTCGAGCGCTGGGACGACGGCCATTCAGATTGTGAGACACGGTTCATCGCAACAGGGATGGTGGGGGCCGGCGCTGATCAGTGTCGTTTATACCGAACGCGGATGCCGCAAGCGCATCATCAGCGCATTCGAAGCCGATGATGACGACATCGCTGACTACATGGTGACCTATGCAATCTCCGAATGATCGTGATCCGCACGCCGATTGGTCGCGGGTAGGAAAAAAGACACGAACCGAGATCAATGCGGAGGCAGCCGAGGAGAAAAAGCGCCTAGGCCTGACCGGCCGGCACAAGCGTTTCCGCGCCCACATCAACGGAAAAGTCTACGACATACCGATACCGGATGTGCGAGCGATTCGCGAGCATCTCAGGCTCTCGCAGGCCGAGTTCGCCGAACGCTTCAACTTGAGCCAGCGCACCATTCAACAGTGGGAACAGCACCGTGCGATGCCCGACATGCCGGCACGCGTTCTTCTGAAGGCAATCCAGCGCGCTCCCGACGTCATTGCCGCAGCGGCGGCCGAAGTACAGCGCGAGCGACGGGGCGCTGTCATCAAGCCGGAACGATGAACGCGGCTACTCCTTGACCGAGCCTGAGACGCCTGCCACGTAGTATTCGACGAAGAAGAAATAAACCAGGATTGCCGGCAGGATGCCGATCAGCGCGCCGGCCATCAGCTCGCCCCACTGGAATCTGTCGCCGCGGATCAGCTCCGTGATCATGCCTACCGAGACCGTCTTGTTGGTCGATGACGACATGTAGACCAGCGCGTACAGGTACTCGTTCCATGACAGCGTGAACGAGAAGATCGACGCCGAGATCAAGCCCGGCACCGCGATCGGAAAGATGATGCGCCAGATGATCGCGAAGTTGCTGGCGCCGTCGACGCGTGCCGCCTCTTCGAGCTCGCGCGGGATGTTCTTCAGGAACCCGATCAGCAGCCAGGTGCAGAACGGCACGAGGAACGTCGCGTAGATCGGGACGAGCGCCCACAGCTTGTCGAACCAGTGGAGCTGGATGATGATCGTCGCGAGCGGGATGAACAGAATCGCCGGCGGCACGATGTAGGCAAGGAAGATCGCGGTGCTCACAACCTCTGAACCCGGGAAACGCAGCCGGATGATCGCGTACGCGGTGATGTACGAGATGAAGACGCTAACCACGGTCGATGCCGCAGAGACGAACAGCGTGTTGCCGAACCACTGCAAATACTGTGTCTGCGTGAGCAGCCCGGTGATGTGCTCGATGGTCACGTGGAAGATCAGGAACGGATTGGGCGACTTGAGCAGCTCGGCGTCCGGCTTGAACGTCGTCAGAAGCATCCAGTAGAACGGCAGCAGCAAGAAGACGCCGTAGAGCGCGAGCGGACCGTAGAGCCGCAGCCGGCGCAGGAACACGTCAGCGCTCCCGTACCGAGCGCACGACGATGACGGCGAGCACGACCATGAACACGATCGGCGCCACCGCGATCGCGGCGCCCTCGCCGAGCTGGCCGCCGGTGATCGCGCGCTGGTAGGCCAGCGTGGTGAACACTTGCGTCGAGTCGGTCGGGCCGCCGCGCGTCATCGTCCAGATGAGCTGGAAGTCGGTCAGCGTGAAGATCGACGAGAACGCGACCAGGATGGTCGTGATCGGCGCGAGCAACGGCCAGGTGATGCGCCGGAACGCTTGCCAGCCCGTCGCGCCGTCGATCGCCGCCGCCTCGTACAGGTCCTTGGAGATTCCCTGCAGTCCGGCGAGATAGCCGATCGCGAAATACGGCAGCCCGCGCCAGATGTTCACCACGATCAGCGAGAACCGCGCCGGCCAGGCGTGCCCGAGGAAGTCGATGTTCGTCTCGATCAGGTGCAGCTTGATCAGCAGCCAGCTCAGCGCGCTGAACTGCGGGTCGAGCAGCCAGAGCCATGCGAGCGCGGACAGCACCGTGGGCGCGACCCACGGCAACAGCATGAGCGACCGTGCGGCGCGATAGCCGCGAAAGCGTTGGTTGAGGATCAGCGCGAGCGCGAGACCCAGCGTCAGCTTGCCGATCTCCGCGCAGACGGTGTAGAGCACCGAAAAGGCCGCCGCACCGCGGAAGATCGGATCGTCGAGAATCGTTGCGTAGTTTTTCAGCCCGACGAACTCGCCCGCATTGCCCAAGCTCGCGCTCGTCATGCTCAGCCACACGCCCAGCACGAGCGGATACGCGAGCAACCCCAGCAAGAGAACCGCCGCGGGCGCGATGAGCACGTAGCCCAGCACCCGCGGCGAATCGAGCCGCGCGAGGATCTGCGGGCGTCCGGTCAACGCTTGTAGATCGTTGCCAGCCGCTTTTCGGCCTTCGCGATCGAGTCCTTGACCGCCATGTTGTTCACGCAGACGTCGGCGAACATGTCGACGATCACGAACTCGTCGAGGGCCTGCGCCGCCGCTTTCCCGGGCTTGCCGTTGAAGCCGTCGAACTTCGCGCCCGCCATCGCGTCGCGGTACGGCGTGATGTTCGGGTTCGACGTCCAGACCGGCAGATCGGCATAGCCCTTGAGCGCCGGCGTCACGTAGCCGACCATCCCTGTCACCCACGGATCGGCCTGCGGCGTGTCGAGCATGAAGCGCAGGTACTCCTTCGCCGCCTGCGGGTACTTGCTGTACTTGAAGATGAACGCCGACGTGAAGTTGTTGAAGATCGTGTGCTGTTTGCTGGGACCGTATGGCGGCACGACGTTCGCGACGTCGGCGTAGATCTCGGGCTTCTCCTTCGACGACGCCCAGATGCTGATGCCGTTCATCGTCAGGCCGAGCTGTCCGGCCAGAAACGCCTGATTGTTGTTGGGATCGAGCCAGCCCGCGACGCCGGCGATCATCGTTTCGTACAGCTGCTTCGCGTACTCGAGTGCGTGCGTGGTTTCCGCGGAGTTGATCGCGATCGAGTTGTCCGGATTGGCTTGCTTTCCGCCGAAGCCCCACAGCACCCAGTGCGTCCAGCCGTTGGCGTCGCCGACCGCGTGGCCGAGCGAGAAGCCGCACGGGTGGCCGTTCTTCTTGAGCCCGCGCGCGAGCTTGAGCATGCCGTCGAAGTCCTTCGGAAACTCCGCGAACCCGGCTTCCTTCGCCCAGCTCTTGCGGTACACGAGCGCGTTTCCCGTCACGCCGATCGGCTGCGACACCCAGCGCTTCACCTCGGGATCGAAACAATACGTGTGCGCCGTGTCGAAATAACCGCCGTGCGCCTTGCCGACGTGCTCGGCCAGATCGGTCATGTCGACCAGTTTGTCGGGGTACACGAACGGGTCGTCGTTCCAGCCCATGATGATGTCGGGGCCGGAACCGACCTGCGCGGCGAGCGCGGCCTTGGGCGTCACGTCCGGCCAGCTCAGCGCGTCGATCGTGACCTTGATGCCGGTCGCCTTTTCGAACTTGGCCGTGTTCTCGGCCCAGACCTCATCGTCGCGCTTGACGAAGCCTTTCCAGCGCAGCAGCTGAAGCGCCGCGCCCTTCTCCGGCTTGAACGGCGAGTCCGCGGCGGACGCGAGCGCGGGGAAGCCCCCCGCCATGGTAGCCGCACCGATCCCGGCGGCGGACATCTGCAAAAAGCGGCGGCGATCAGGATGGCTCATGGAACGTCCTCTCAAAGCGGGGCGCTGCTAAAAAAAATATCCGTAGGGCGCTGGTTATCCCTGCAAGCGTTCACCCGGCGGTGAGAAAATCGAAGTCGCAGCCGCGCTCAGGGCCGAGGACGTGCTCCGCGTAGAGCTTCGCGTAGCCGCGTGCCGGCGCGGAAGGCCGAACGAATTCGGCGAGGCGCTCCGCGATCTCGGCGTCGGACAGCAGCACGTCGAGGCGCTTCTCGCGCAGGCTCACGCGGATACGGTCGCCGTCGCGCACGGCTGCGAGCGGTCCGCCAATGGCCGACTCCGGTGAGATGTGCAGCACCACCGCGCCGTACGCCGTGCCGCTCATGCGGGCGTCGCTGATGCGCAGCATGTCGCGCACGCCGCGCGCGAGCAGCTTCTTCGGGATCGGAAGATAGCCGGCTTCCGGCATGCCCGCGCCGATCGGGCCGGCGTTCTGCAGCACCAGCACGTCGTCGGGCTCGACGTCGAGATCGGCCGCGTCGATGCGCTCCGCCATGTCGGCGAGATCGCGGAACACCACCGCGCGGCCTTCGTGCTCCAGCAGGCGCGCATCGGCGGCCGCCGCTTTGAGAATCGCGCCGTTTGGGGCGAGGTTGCCGAACAGTGCGACGAGCGCGTCGCGCGCGAACAGCGGCGCACCGGCGCTGCGGATCACGCTGCGGTCGACGTACGCAGGGACGCGCTCGAGGCGTTGTTGGAGCGTCTCGCCGGCGACCGAGAGCGTGTCGCGGTGCAGCAGCGGCGCGAGCTCGCGCAGCAAGGCGCCCACACCGCCGGCGGCGTGCAGGTTCTCCATGTAGTGCTCGCCGACCGGCTTGAGGTTCACCAGCACCGGCGTGTCCGCGCTGATCTCGTTGAAGCGCTGCAGCGTCAGCGGGATCCCGCGCCGGCCCGCGATCGCGGTGAGATGAATCGCGCCGTTCGTCGAACCGCCGATCGCAAGCAGCACGCGCAGCGCGTTCTCCACGCTTTGCGATGTCACGATCTTGTCCGGCGTGAGATCTTCCTTCACGAGCGCGACGGCGCGCGCGCCGGTCGCTTCCGCAACGCGCAGGCGCTCGGCGTGCACGGCGGGCGGCGTCGCCGATCCGGGCAAACTCATCCCGAGCGCCTCGGTGACGCACGCCATGGTGCTCGCCGTGCCCATCACGGCGCACGTCCCGGCGGTCGTCGCGAGATTTGATTCGAGCTCGCCGATGCGCTGCTCGTCGAGCTCGCCCGCGCGGTAGCGCGCCCACCACGCGCGGCAGTCGGTGCACGCGCCCAACCGCGTGCCTTCGAAGCTGCCGGTCATCATTGGCCCGACGACCAGCGAGACGGCCGGCTTGTTGGCGGAGATCGCGCCCATCAGCTGCGCGGGCAGCGTCTTGTCGCAGCCGCCGATCAGCACGACCGAATCCATCGGCTGCGCGCGGATCATCTCCTCGACGTCCATCGCCATCAAGTTGCGGAACACCAGGCTCGTCGGAGACAGAAACGGCTCGCCCAGCGAGATCGTCGGAAATTCCAGCGGAAGACCGCCCGCGCCCAGCACGCCGCGCGACACCGCCGCAACCAGCTCGGGCGTCGTGCGGTGGCAGTTGTTGAAACCGCCGCCCGCCGTCGCGATGCCCACGATGGGGCGCTCGAGCATCGCGTCGGAGAAGCCCATCGACTTCGCGAACGCGCGCCGCAGATACAGCGAGAACTCGCGGTCGCCGTAATTCGTCAGCCCGCGCGAAAGGCCGGCCGGCGGCGATGCCTTCATGCGGCGCGCTTCGGTGGCGC
>JAQBPK010000256.1 GCA_028287565.1 Vulcanimicrobiota bacterium | reverse complement strand
TACTTCATCCCGCGCTCGACGAGCACCGCGCGCCACGTGACGCCCGACTCGAACCAGATGTCGACGATGTTGCGCTCTTTCTCGAACGCCGTGCCGCCGCACTTCGGACACGCCATGCCGGGCGGCGCGAACGCGTCGAGCGGCTGCGTCCACCACAGATCGGACGCGTTGCCCTCATCGAACGAACGCGCGCGCATCGCTTTCGCGAAGTTGCGCGCCAGCGTCGCGTCGAGCAGCGACTCGTTGCACGACGTGCAGACCACGGCTGGGATCGGCGTCCCCCACACCCGCTGGCGCGACACGCACCACTCGGGATGGTTTCCGATCATCTGCGACATGCGCGTCTCGCCCCACGCCGGCAGCCACTTCACGTCGTGCACGGCGTGCTCGGAGCGCTCGCGCAGCCGCTGCCGGTCCATCCCGATGAACCACTGCGCCGTCGCGCGGAAGATCACGGGGTTCTTGCAGCGCCAGCAGTGCGGGTAGCTGTGCTCGTACGCCTCGTGCGACACGAGCGCGCCCGCAGCGCGCAGATCTTCGACAATGCGCTCGTTGGCCGCGAAGATCTGCAGCCCGGCGTACGGCCCGGCCTCCGCGGTTAAACGGCCCGCGGAGTCGACCGGATTGATGATGGGCAGCCCGTAGCGCACGCCGGTCTCGAAGTCGTCCGCGCCGTGTCCGGGCGCCGTGTGCACGACGCCGCTGCCCGTCTCGAGCTCGACGTACTCCGCCAGCACGACGACCGAGTCGCGGTCCAGGAACGGATGCCGCACGGCGAGCCGGTCGAGCGCGCTGCCCTCGATCTCCGCGCGCAGCGTCCCCGCGCCGTTCTCGAAGCGGGCGAGCACCGGCGAGGCGAGCTTCTCGGCGACGATCACGTCTTCGCCGCCGCTGCGGTAGACGCCGTACGTCGCCTCCGGATGCAGCGCGACCGCGACGTTCGCCGGAAACGTCCACGGCGTCGTCGTCCAGATGACGAACGAGAGCGGCGTTCCGTCGTCGTCGAGCCCGAACTTCTCGAGCAGCGCACGGCGCTGTGCGTCGTTCGCGCGGAAGCGGACGTAGATCGACGGCGAGACGTGGTCCTTGTACTCGATCTCCGCTTCGGCGAGCGCGGTCTCGTCGTACACGCACCACAGCGTCGAGCGCAGGCCTTTGTAGAGATACTCCTGCTCGGTGAGGTCCGCGAGCGTCTCGACGATCGTCGCCTCGAACTCCGGCGCGATCGTCATGTACGGGTCGTCGAAGCGCCCGAACGTTCCCATGCGCAGCATCTGCTCGCGCTGGCGGTTCATCCAGTACAGCGCGCGCTCGCGGCACGCGCGGCGCAGCTCCAGCGGATCGGCCGAGCGGAAATCGAGCTTCAAGTGCTTGAGCGTCTCGCGCTCGATCGGCAGCCCGTGCATATCCCAGCCGGGCACGAAGTCGGAGTACTCGCCGTTGAGCAGGTGGATCTTGACCAGCGCGTCCTTGAGCACGCGGTTGAGGAACGTCCCCATGTGCAGGTCGTTGTTCGCGTACGGCGGCCCGTCGTGCAGCACGTACGGTTTGCCGCCCTCGGCGCGCGTGCGCTCCAAGCGGCGTTTGTACGTCCCGCGCTCCGCCCACCAGCGGACACGGTCCGGCTCGCGCTTGGGCAGCTCGGCCCGCATCGGGAAGTCGGTCTTGGGCAGGTTCAGGGTCGAGCGGTAATCGCGCGCGGTCGTTTCGGACATCGAACGCTTGCATTTCGGGCGCGGGGGTGGCGCGCTCCCGCCGCCCGCGCCGATTCGTCAGTGTGTAACGACGTCGAGCGCGCCCTTGACGACGCGGAACAAGAGCTTCTTCCCGAGGCTCTTCTTGAGCGCCGCCGCGACCTTCGTCGAGACGGTGTACGTCTGAACGGCCCCGTTCGCCATCTTCACCGTCGCGACGGTCCCCTTGATCGACATTAGCGTCCCTTTGAGCGAACGCCCAGAACCCGGCACGGTCGCGGGCGACGCTTCGTCAGCGGGAGGAACGGACCGCTCCGCGGCCGGCACGGCCGAAGCCTCGGTGGTCGGCGCCGCGGCGGGCGTGCTCACCGGCGCGCCTGATGGCGCCGATTCGGGCGACGCGCTCGGAACGGGCGCCGCTTGCTGCGCGAGCACGGGGCAACCGCCGGCGACGATGCCGGCGGTGGTCAGGGCGATAACGAGCGATCGAAAATGCATCGTCCTCACAATGCCCGTCGCACGGGCCATTGCCAGCACGGCGCATGCTTGCCGCGGCACGACCGGGTGAATCCGGTCCGGGATACTCGACGTCGGAAAGTTCGATTTTCATGCCCTTGCCGCCGGCAAATCTGGAGGGATTGACTACCGGATAGCTGGCGCCGTTGTTCGTGGCGCCTCTTCTCGAGGTAGTGATGAGTCGCATTGCGATCTTGATCGACGGAAGCAATCTCGTCGGATCCCTGTACCGCGCGCGGCTCGGTTACCCGGCGCTCCAGCCGTGGGTCGACGATTTGCGAGGAGCGGACGATCTGGCGTACGCGCGGTTCTACGGCGCGCCGCCCGCACGAGAACCGTGGCGACACCGGTGGCATGCTTTCGTTGCGGCGAACCGGCACGTTGACGGGCTCGATTTCTTCGAGGGTTACCGGCATCCGAGCACGGGCGAGGAGAAAGCGATTGACGTCGCTCTGGTCGCCGATATGCTGTATGGCAAGATCGCAAATCATTTCGACCGCCTCGTCGTCATCGGAGGCGACGGCGACCACGTCTACGCGCTCAAGATCGCCGCGACGGTGACCGACCTCCGCGTCTATCTGCTCGGCGTCCCTCCAAGAGGACTCGCTGCGGCCCGTATTCTTTCGAGGATCGTGGAGCCTAGCGAACTCGTCGAGCGAGGGATCTGCAGTCCGGGTGCGGGGAGTCCTGTACCGCAAACGCATCGCGCACCGCCCGGATCTCGCACAAAGGTGCTCATCTTACGCGGCTCCGGCGCAACACCGTATCGGCGATTCGAGTATTGACTTCCCTGTGAGCGGTGGGTACGATTCTGCGGCTAGACCGTCTCGCACGTGAGTCGAGCCGGAAAAATCCCCGCGGGTGCTTTCGTTCACCGGCGGGCCCCTTACGAAGTCGGCGTTCGCTGACTATCTGAAGGACATAGCTAGCCGTCCGCCGTTCGCGGCGGGACGTAACCCGCCGGTGCGTGGGCCGGCGGGTTTTCATGTCCGCGACTACGCCGCGGCTACCGCTTCCGCGTCTGGGGCGACTCCGCGAAGGGTGCGGGACGTGCGTTCTTGTGAGACGCCTTGGCGCAGCAAGAACGCGCCTAAGAGCACGTACCAGCCGTACACCAGGTCGTGCGTCGCTGCGACCACCAGGACGCCCGCGGCGACGAAGAGCAGCGCGAAGACGATGCCCACGCGCGAGGCGGCGTTCGTCGCCGCGTCGCGGTCGTGCGAGCGGCGCCACAGCAGCGCGCGCAGCACGCGGCCGCCGTCCATCGGGTACGCAGGGACGACGTTGAACGCCGCGAGGACGCCGTTGGCGAGCACGACGTAGGTGCCGAGCAGTCCCAGCGCGTCGCGCAAGGCACCGTCCGGGAGCATGCGGTCGAGCGCGAACAGCAGGCCGAACGCGACCAGCGCGAGCGCGGCGCTCATCGCGGGCCCGGCGAGCGCGACGAGCGCGTCCGCCTTGGGCGACGCGGGTTCTTCCTCGAGCGTCGCGACGCCGCCGAATAAGAACAGCGTGATCGCGTTGGTCCGCACGCCGAAATGCTTTGCGACCAACGCGTGCGCGAGCTCGTGCGCGACGACGCTCGCGAACAGCGCGAGCGCGCAGACCGCGCCGAACGCGTACGCCTCCGGTTGCGGGAGCATGCCGAGCGCGCGCGCCAAGGCGATCGTCATAAACGCATAGACGGCGAGCCACGAAACGTGCACGCCGACGCGAATGTCGAAAAGACGGCCGAGAAAGAGAGTCTGCCGCGCCACCGTGGGCTGCCCGTTCGCGCGTCAGCGCTCCGTGCCTGCCGCCTTGTGCATGGTTCGCGTCACGAGTTCGTTCAAGACGTCGAAGTTGCGCTCGGCGAGCCGCTCGATCTCCGGTCGCACGCTCTGCAAGTGTGCGGCGAGCTCGGCACGGCGCTTCCACGCGTCGTCGATGCGCGCCGCGATCTCGCTCGGCGGCGGCGCGGGCTCGCCGGGCATGAACAGCGGCCGGGCCGGGTAGCGCAGGTCCTCGAGCAGCGCCGTGACCTTGGGATCGTACGGCAGCGCGAGGAACGGCACGCCCAGACGCGCCGCGATGATGAGCGCGTGCAACCGCATTCCGATCACGAGCGACGCGCGGCCGATGACCTGCGCGGCTTGATTGAGCGGATAGTCGGGAAGCAGCACCGGCGTCGAGGCGCAGCGCCGGATGATCGTGGTCGATACCTCCGCATCGGGCGGGCCGCCCAGCGGAAGGAACGCGACGCGCGCCCCGTGCCTGCCCGCGAGCCGGTCGATCGCGTGCGCGAGCGTGTGCGCCGTCGTATCCGCACCCTGCCACTTGCGGACGGACACGACGACCAGCGGCGCGTCGTCTCCGGCCAGGCCTTCGGCCGCCAGATCCAGCTGTTCGCCGCCGGGCTCGAACAGGAACACGGGATCGGCGCCGCGCTCGACGCGCACGCCGGGCAGCAGCGACGACAGCAGCGCGCGCGAGCGCTCGTCGCGCACCGTCGCGCCGGCGATGCCCTTGCAGAAGTTGCGCACCACCGCGCGGCCCCAGAAATCGAGCGGCCCGACCGACTGCGCGAACACCATCGCCGGCTTCCCGGCGGCGATCGCGCTGCGAATGACGCCGGCGTAATAGATGAGGCTCTTGAGGCTGGTGACGTTCTGCAGCAGCCCGCCGCCGCCCGACAGAACGACGTCCGCCCGCTCGATGGCCGCGCGGACGCGGCCCAGGTCCATCCGCGGCGTCGCCTCGACGCCGTAGGTGCGCGCGGTCGCCGCCGGGTCGGCGCTGAGCACGTCGACCGCGCACGCCGGCCAGCGCGCGCGCAGCTGCTCGACGATCACCTGCAACAGCGCCTCGTCGCCGAGATTTCCGAAACCGTAGTAGCCACTGAGCAGGAAACGCGGGCTCACGCCGTTTGCTTGCGCGCCCGCCAAGGAATTCCGCGCCCGACGGCGGCCCGGTACACCGCGATCGCGACCGCACCGATGATGATGCCGAGGATCGCCCCGTTCGCCAGGCGCAGCAGCGAGACGGCGAGCGCGGTGTGGAGGTGCGAGAACGTGTCGACGACGTCGCCCAAGCCGACGCCGATCGCGAGCGCCAGCAGCCAGCCCCAGCGCGCGCGGTGTCCGGGCATGAGTGCCGCGGCCAGCATCAGCGCCGGGAAGCCGACCACGAACTCCTTGAAGCGCGGGCGCACCTGCAAGAGCGTCGTGAGGTGCGAGCGCAGCGCCAGCTCGAGCGACGACGGCGCGATGTCGCTCTGGTTACCGCTGCGCGTGAGGACGAGATATCCTACGGCCAGGAGCACGGCGCCCAGCACGAGCGCGACCACCGTGACCGGCGAGGCGGCGAGCTGTTTCACCGTGAGCTGCGAGCCCCAGCGCCGCGTGAACAGGTACAGCAGCAGGCACAGCACCGGCGGCGCGGCGAGGACCAGCTTGACGCCGCTGAAGCGGTCGACCTCGAGCATCGTCAGCGGCGTCGAAAGCAGGCCGACGACCACGAGCGCGCCGCACAGCGTCACCAGCGTCGCGATGACGAGCGCCCGAATGCCGTCGAGGATCGCGGCGCCCGTCGACGGCGCGCGCGGAGCGGTGAACGCGGGCGCGATCGCCGCGAACCCGGCGACCGGAAACGCGATGGCGCCCGCGAGGGCGAGCAGCTTGCGCACCGCCATGTCGTGGTGCACCGCGAACCCGGCCAGCACCAGCAGGACGTCGGCGGCGACGAACGCGATCAGCCAGCGCCGGTCGCCGATCCCGAACTCCGCCAGCAACAGCAGCAGCACCGCCGGGACCGCTAACGACGCCAGCACGATCTCCCACGGCCGCGTCACGAAGCGCTCGAACGGCGATGCGGTGCCGACGCGCAGCCCCGCCGCGCGCACGTTCGCCGCGATCCGGCGCACGATCTCGACGTTCGTCGCCTCGATCGAGCGCCCGGCCCACTGGTGCGCGAACGGCCGCAGGTACACGACGCGCACGTTGCGCTCGCGCACGCCGAGGTCGTAGCGCTGGATGATGTCCTCGGGCCGCAGCTTGTCCTGTTCGGTCTTGGAGATCGCCTGCACGCGCACGGTGCGGTCGGGCAGATCCTTCGCGAGCGTTTCGCTGCCGGCTTGGTTCTGCTTCACGTCGTACGTCTCGACCGTTCCGAAGTCGACGTTGTCCGCGCGCATCGCCTTCGCCGTCGCGTCGATGCTGTCCGGAAATCCGAGCACCTGGTTGCGCAAGCCGAAGAAGATCACGGTGTGCGCGTCGTGGCCGCGCACCGCCTCGTCCAGCGCGAGGCCGATCTCCGGCGCCTTGAAGCGCTCGTCGTTCTGAAGCCGCGGGACCAGCTTCAGCGCCATCGCGCGCGCGAGCGCGACTCGCTCGCCGGGCAGGCCGAGGCCGATCGAGCTGAAGTAGTCGGCTTGCGTGCGGATCGCGAAGACGGTGGGATCCGCGCGGCGCAGCACGCGCACCGCGCGCGGCGAGAACTTCAGCGAGAGCTGCTGCGTGTAGCGCGCCGCGGTGTCGCGGTCGTAGGCGACCAGATACACTTCGTCGCTGCGGATGCCGTGCACGGCGAGCCGCGCGAACACCGGATCGTGGAAGCCGGTCAGCTTGGCCTGATCGAGCAGTGCCGGGCCGGCGTAGAGCGCCGCGCTCGGCGACGTCGAGATTTGGCCGCCCAGCTCTTCCTGGACCGCGAGCGAGGTGAGTCCGGCCCGCCGCAGCTCGATGAGGAAAGCGCGTTGCTCGTATGCGTACGAACGCGCGAGCGACTGGAAGTCCGCGTCGTCCATCACGATCTCGACGCGGTTCGCGCGGTGCTCGTGCCGCTCGCGGCGTACGCCGACGTACAGACACGCGAGCAAACCGAGCGCGAGGACGGCGAGCAGGAGACGGCGGTAGGTCACGGGCCCGCCTGTTCGCCGGGGACGCGCCGGAACCGCTCGGCCCGCGCGCGCCTTAGAAAACACCAAGACCCGCCGTGAAGCGGGCCTTGGTGCCGTCGCGTAGCAGGTTGCCCTACTACCGGGTGTGGGCGACGATTGAAGCGCGTCTCATTGACGCGACCCACATCCCTGACGACAGCATGATTGGAAAATTCGATGCGTGATTCCTTGTGCTGCGCGGGCCTCGCGGTAAAGACTCCGTAAGCTTCCTCGCCTAGCGAGCAAGGGGGCCATTTGAGCTAGGTTCGCCACGCCGGGCTGCGTTTGGAAACGAACGCGCCCATCCCCTCCTGGGCGTCCTCCGCGAGCGCGTTCGTCGTCATCACTTCCTTCGCATACGCGTACGCCTGCGGCTGCGCGAGATCGATCTGCGCGTAGAACGCCGCTTTGCCGAGCCCGACGACGTAGCCCGCCGCGGATGCGATCTGCGCCGCGAGCGCGCGCGTCGCGGTCTCGAGCTCGTCGGGCGCGACGACGCGGTTGACGAGGCCCCAATCCGCCGCGGTCTGCGCGTCGATCATCTCGCCGGTGAGCAGCATCTCCATCGCGCGCTTGCGCCCGATCGCGCGCGTGAGCGCGACCATCGGCGTCGTGCAGAAGAGCCCGATCTTCACGCCCGGCGTCGCAAATTTCGCAGCGCTCGACGCGACGGCGAGATCGCACGTTGCGACGAGCTGGCAGCCGGCCGCGGTCGCGATGCCCGCGATCTCGGCGATCACCGGCTGCGGGATCGACTGAATCGTTTCCATCAGACGAACGCACATGTCGAAGACGGCGCGGTACTCCTCGGCGCTGCGCTCGAGCATCTCGCGCAAGTCGTGTCCGGCGCTGAACGCCGGTCCCACGCCGCGCAGGATCGCGACCTTGATCGTGCGGTCGGCGCCGATCGCGCCGAACACGGCGATCAGCTCGCGCATCACGTCCAGCGAGAGCGCGTTGCGCTTCTCGGCACGGTTGAGCGTGACGACGGCGACACCGTCGTCCGTGGTCTCGGCAAGGATGAAGCGATACGGCGTCGTCGCGAGCATGAGGTCTCCGTTTCGTGCGGGCTATCACGTTCGACCTGGAGCGCGCGCGAGCGGTTTCGCCGGAACGCTCCGCCGCCTCGAGCTAGGTGCAAGGCGAGCAGGCGCCGAACGACGCCGACCCGCCGTTGCCGAAGGAGCGTCCCACGTTGAAGCGCCGATATGTGTGGTGGACCGTCGCCGGGCTCGCGCTGCTGCTCGCGCGGTGGAAGCTGAGCGCGCTCGTTCGCGAGTGGCGCCTCTGAGCGATGGGGCCTTTGTTTTCGGCGAAGCGCACCTATCCGCAGTTTCCCGCGCCGCCCGCGTTCCGCTTCGGCGTCGCGACGGCAGACCATCAGTGCGAAGCCTACACGCCGGAAGGCCGCGACATCCGCGACGTCTACGAAGAAAAGCGGCAGCTGCAGCTGCGCGGCGCGGCGACCGACTTTTGGAACCGCTACGGCGAGGACGCGGCGCTCGCTGCAGGGCTCGGCTGCACGGCGTTCCGGCTCTCGCTCTCGTGGGCGCGCCTGGAGCCGCAGCCCGGCGTATGGGACGACGCGGCGTTCGCGCACTACCGCGACGTGCTGGTGAAACTGCACGAGAACGATCTCGAACCGTTCGTCACGCTGCACCACAACACGTGGCCGGTCCACGTGGAAAACCGCGGCGGGATGGTGCATCGCGACTTCCCGGTGTGGTTCGAGGCGTACGCGCGTGAGGTCGCGCGGCGGCTCGGCGATTTGATCGCGTACTATGTAACGCTCAACGAGCCGAACCAGCTCGTGTACGGGTTCATCAAGCCGTGGTGGTCGCGCGTGTATCCCATGCCGCCGGGCTTGAAGATCGGCGCGACCACGGGCGAGCAGATCGGGAAGGTCGCGCAGCTCATCCCGAACCTCTTTCGCGCGAACGCGCGCGCGTACGACGCGATTCACGCGGTGCACCGCGACAACGCGGCCGCCGTCCCGGCTTGGCCGCAGCCTAAGATCGGAGCGAACCCGCTGATGCTGGGGCTGCCGCCGTGGCTTCAGCGCTTCGTCGACCGCAACGCGACGAAGGTGCGCACGGCGGACGACCTCGCGAAGCAGGCGCGCAAGCTCACCGAACGCCGGCTGCTCGAGTCCGGCGAGGCGGACGTCGTGATGGCGCAGTTGACGCTGACGCTCGACCGCACCGACGACATCGAGTTTTCGGAGGCGTATTTCGTCGCGCACCTCGCGCTGCTCTCGCGCGGCGCGCCGCCCGCCGCCGGCGCGTTCGAGGGCTGGCGCGGCCACGTCGCCGCGGCGCGCGACACGACGGCCGTCGACGAAGCACGCGCGCGTTTTCCCGCCGCCGCGGTCGTCGTCGCGGAGAGCACGGCAGACGCGGTCGCGCAGCTGCGCGACGGCCGTGTCGAGCTCGTGCTCGACGACGACGTCGTGCTGCGCCCGTTCGTGGCGGACGGCCTCGTGCTCACCGCCATCGCGAACACCGACGCGCCGTACGCCGCCGCCGTCGCGCCCGGCAACCGCGACCTGCTCAACGCGATCGACGTCGCGATTCGCGCGTACAAAGAGAAGCCCGCGGGCGACTCGACGCCGTGGAAAGCCGCCGTGCAGACGCATCTCGGTGCGCCGGCGGCGATGCTCGCGACGCCCAAGACCGGCCGGCGCGCAAACGCGTCCGGCGAAACGCGGAACGCGCCGCCCGTCGACACGCCGGCGGCGCCGACGTACGGCGCCAGCGCGCTCAAAGCGGTGCAGAAGCGCAAGGTTCTCAAGGTGGCCGTGCATCCCGGCATCGTGGGCCTGTGCACGAAAACGCCGGACGGCGACTACACGGGGCTGGAACCCGATCTCGCCCGGTACGTCGCGGCGCAGGTGTGCGGCGATGCGCGCGCCGTGCGCTTCGTGGAGGTGAGCGTCGGCGAGCGCATGAGCTCGGTGCGGTCGTGGCGGCGGCTGCTGGATCCGATCCTGCGCGTGGTGTCGGTCTTCTCGACGATCGTCACGACGAACTGGTGGAATCTCGGGCTGAGCGGCCGGCTCGCGCCGGTTTTGTGCCCGCCGGAGTGCAGAGGCAAGCTCGATTACGTCGGGCTCGACTACTACTGGGGCATCAGCTCGCTCGGCTTCAACCGCATTCGCCATCTCTTCGCCGCGTCGGAGCAGAAGTACGCGAACGCGCCGGTGTGGCCGGCGGTGCTGTGCGCGATGCTGCACGAGCACGCGAAGATGTTCCCGGGCAAGCCCGTGTTCGTGATCGAGAACGGTTCGGTCGACATCGCGGACAGCGTCAAGCGCGACGTCTACCTCAAGCGCCACGTCAGCGAGGTGCAGCGCGCGCGCGCCGAAGGCGTCCCGGTGGGCGGCTATCTGTGCTGGGCGATCACGTCCAACCGCGAGTGGGGCCTGAAGTTCGACGAGAACAGCAACTTCGGGCTCTACTACATCGACCTCGACAACGACGCGACGCTGAAGCGCTGCGAGACCAAAGCCGCGCTCGCGTACCGCAAGATCGTGCAGGGGCGCAGCGCGAACTAACCGCGCTGCGCCGGATCGAGGATCCCGTCCGAGCAGCGGTCGGCGAACGCCGCGATCGTCAAGCTCGGGTTCGCGCCGACCGGTCCCGGAATCGCGGAGCCGTCCACGACGTAGAGCTCGTCGTAGCCCCAGACGCGCCCCCACGTGTCGACGACGCCCTCAGCGCTGCTGCGCGACGTGACGCAGCCGCCCAGCGGGTGCACCGTGACCGTGCGGTTCAGCATCTGCGTTGCAGGGTTCTCGAGGAACGTGCCGCCGAGCGCCTTGCCGATGTCCGCGGAAAACCGCATCACGCGGTTCATGTACTTCTTCGAGCCGGCGTCGCGCCAGTCGACGGCGAGCCAGGCGTCGCCCGAACGGTCCTTGCGCAGGCTCATCCGGCCGTCGGGCTGATCGCGTCCCATGCCGAGCAGCGGCATCGACGACGACGACACGCGCGTGTCGCCCAGCAGCGCGATGATGTCGCCGCCGATGCTCGACTTGGGCGAGTCGCTCCACATCGCGACGAGCCGGTTGAGCAGGAAGCGCGCCATCCGCTTGATCCCGCTCTCGCCCGAGGTGCCGACCTCCACGAGCCAGTCGACGAATCCGGGATAGCCGGCGTCCTGCAAATAAAAGCCGCGCCCGGAGCCCGGCGCGTCGGCGTCGTCCGGCATCCGGAACGTGCTCGTGATCACCGGGCCGTGCGAACCGTCGATCGGGCGGATGCGCGTCTTTCCCGTGCTCGGGTCGTCCTCGGTGCAGTCGAACACGAACGAGAGCAGATCGCCGTTGCCGCTGAAACGGTCGCCGAGCCGCTCGCTGATCGCGGGAAACGCCGCGCGGTTCTTCAGCAGCAGGTATGTCGTTCCGAGCGTTCCGCAGCCCAGCACGAGCTTGTCGCACGTGACGGTGCGCAGCCGCCCGTCCTCGCGGTGGTCCGCGTAGATCACCTCGTAACCACCGCGGTGCGGGCGCATCTTCTTCACTTCGGCGAGCGTGCGTATCTCGGCGCCCTGCGCCTTGGCGGCGGAGAGGTAGGTGTAGTCGAGCGTGTTCTTCGAGCCGTAGTTGCAGCCGATGTCGCACTCGCCGCACAGCCGGCACGTCTGGCGGTCACGGTCGTGCAGGTTGCGAATCGCTTCGCGGATCGTGCGCCCGGGGATCGGCTTCTCGCCGTCGTTCGCGAACGTCACGGCGAGCAGCGGCAGATACCACTGCGGCACGGACGAATCGATCGCGTCGCGGTCGGTTATCCCGATCCCCAGCCGCTCCGCCGCGTCGCGCATCGCGCGCGTCTTGGGCGTCCGGTCGTACGGCGGATCCCCGAACGGGTACACCTGGCCGTTCATCATGCGCTCGACCTTGGCGTAGTGCGGGTCGAGCATTTCGCGCGTGATCGGCCAGTACTCGTACGCCGTTCCCTGGTAGCCGTCGCGCACGAACCACTTTTCGTCCTTGCGGATCAGCACGTTGGCGTAGATCAGCGAGCCGCCGCCGAGCCCCGCCGACACGACGGCCTCCATGAACCGGAACGACCAGATGTCGAAGAGCCCGTACGTGTCGTCCTGCGGGTCCCAGAAGTTGCCGCGCATCTCGGCGGGCGAGCGCGCGAAGTCGCCGGGGCCGTACGATTTGCCGCGTTCGAGAAGACACACGCTCAGGCCGCCGCCGGTGAGCCGCTGCGTCGTCACCGAACCGCCGAATCCCGAACCGACCACGACGGCGTCGAAATGCTCGCTCATGACCGTAGCGTAGCAGAATTTCGCGATTTGTGCGCCAGGTCCGGGAGGTTGTCCAAGCGCACGCGAGCAATCCGGTCGAGACTGTGAAGGCCGCTGCCGAGCGCACCGACGAGATCGTGCCGGTCCGTTCGCACGACGGGGTCGCGTGCGAGCTCATCCACGTCCGCGGCTCGCGCCGCCCGCGCCGCGGCCCCGTCGTGCTCGTGCACGGCGCGGGCGTGCGCGCAAACATCTTTCGCGCGCCGGTCCGCGAGACGCTGGTCGACTATCTCCTGCGCGACGGCTGGGACGTCTGGCTCGAGAACTGGCGCGCGTGCATCGACTTCAAACCGCGCGAGTGGACGCTCGACGAAGCCGCGGCGTACGATCACCCGCGCGCCGTGGAGACGATCCTCGAGCGCACCGGCGCCGAGGAAGTGCGCGCCGTCATCCACTGCCAGGGCTCGACGAGCTTCGCGATGGCGGCCGCCGCGGGGCTGCTGCCGCGGGTCAGCGTCATCGTCAGCAACGCGGTGTCGCTGCACCCGGTCATCCCCGCGTGGTCGCATGCGAAGCTGCGCTATGCCGTCGGCATGCTGCGCGCGCTCAAGCAGTTCTACCTCGACCCGAGCTGGGGCAAGAAGCGCGTGACGGGACTTCCCGCGCTCATTCGGGCCGGCGTCGACATCGTGCACCGCGAGTGCGAGAACGACGTCTGCAAGCTGGTGAGCTTCACGTACGGCGCGGGCTTCCCGGCGCTGTGGGACCACCGGCTGCTCAACGACGCGACGCACGACTGGCTGCGCGACGAGTTCGGCTGGGTCCCGATCTCGTTCTTCGACCAGATCACGCGCTCGGTGAACGCCGGCGAGCTGATCCCGACCGCGAACGCGATCCCGGCCGACTACCTCGTGCAGCCGAAGACCACGGCGCGCTTCGCGCTGCTCGCCGGCGCGCGCAACCATTGCTTCCTTCCCGAAAGCCAGGTTCGCACGCACGCGTACCTGCGCGCGAACACCGGCCGCACCGACCATACGCTCCACATCCTGCCGCAGTACGGCCACCTTGACGTCTTCATGGGGCAATATGCCGCCACCGACGTCTTTCCGCTGATCGCTCGCGAGCTCGCCGCCGCGTAGGAGCAGGTATGATCACCAGCCGCAAGAGGCTCGAGCGCATCACGGGGCTGCACTCGGTCGTCGACGGGATTCCGTTCACCCTGCCCGTGTTCTGCAAAGAGACGCCGTGCCTGTTCGCCGCGTTCAGCATCGACGCCGCCGAGGCCGCGAAGCTGCTGCCCGGCAAGGAGCTGGCGCCGTTCCGCCTCTGGAACCGCGGCGTGCTCATCGTCACCGTCGTCGACTACCGCAATACGAACATCGGCAAGTACATCGAGTACAGCATCGCGATCGCGTGCACGCACGGCTCGCGCTCGTCGCCGCCGCTGATCCCCGCGCTGCTGCAGAGCAAGTACGGTGTCGGGCAGTTCGTGTTCGACCTGCCCGTCAGCAGCGAGATCTCGGTCAAGGGCGGCAAGGGCATCTGGGGCATGCCCAAGCACCAGGCGAACCTGAACTTCGTCGACACGCCCGACACGGTGAGCGCGCTGTACGAAGAGGACGGCAAGCTCGGCATGTACGTCACGATCGCCAAGCCGCGCATGACGGTGCCCATGGACATGCGCGCCGCCAACTACTGCACGTTCCGGGGGTTGCTCATGAAGTCGTATCTGCACTTTCGCGGCAAGCTGCAGCTCTCGCTGTTCCGCCACGGCGCAGGACGCGTCGTGATCGGCGACCTGCCGCGCGTGCAGCCGCTCAAAAAGCTGGACGTGTCACGCGAGCCGTTCTTCGCCGGCTACATCGAGTCGGTGGACGGCGTGCTCGACGACTACTTCGAGTCGTGGTTCCTCGCCGGCGACATTCCGCCGGAGCTTCCGCGCGAAGGGATGTCGAGCGTCGCCGGCTTGGGGCTGAGCCAGGAGTGGCTCGCGCCGCCCGATCCCGCGCTGATCCACGGGCACGAGTCGTGACGGCCTACGCGGCCGCGGTCGCCGCCTGCATCACGGTGCTCTTCTTCTGCTCGTCGGTGTACCTGGGCGTGTTCTGGGGCCTGCACTTCTTCTGGTTCCCGGATTGGACGAAGCTGACCGTCGACAACTTCCGGCCGCAGTTCTTCGGCCCGATCGGGCACGCGCGCAAGTTCTTCACCATCGTCGTCGTGCTGATGTACCTGATGATCATCGCGCTGCTGGTGCTGCAGTGGAACACGCCGTACCGGTACTTCCACGTCGCGTCGTTCCTGCTCCTGAGCGCGTCGTTCTACGTGGGCAACTGGCTCGTGTTTCCGATCAACACCGCGCTCAAGGATCCCGGCGTCACCCAAGCGGACCTCACCAGCGACCTCGTGCGCTGGATGCGGTTCAACAGCATCCGCACGCTCATCATCACCGTGATGTGGCTCGTGCTGATGTGGTATCTGCTGCTCGAGCAGTTCCGCGCCGGCAGCGGCGGATGAGCCGGGCCGCCTGGCGCACGATCGCGCGCGTGATCGGCGCGCTGACCGTGCTCGCCGGCGCGGTGCAGGCATTTGCGCCGGGTTTCATCGCGGCGCTCATCGGCGCAGGCTCCGAGCCGGGCACGCTGCAGTTCGCGGCGACGGTCGGCATGTTCATGGTGCTCTTCGGCGGGATGCTGCTGCAGGCGGCGAACGAAGGGCCCGAAGCGCGCGCGCTCGTCGGGTGGTGCGCGGTGCAGAAGCTCGGAGCGTCGCTCGCCGTGACGATCGGCGTCGTGCACGGCGCGCTGGGCTGGTTCGCGCTGATGGTCGCGTTCCAAGACTTCGTCTCGTGCTTTCTGCTGATCGGATATTTCGGCAAGCTCGGCAGCGGCGGCGGTTCGGAGCACGCGCGTGGCTATTGAGATCGCCGCCGCACCGGGCACGCAGCCGCGGCGCGCGCTCGTGCTCGCCGGCGGCGGGATGCGCGTTGCGTACCAGGCCGGCGCGATTCGCGCGTTGTGGGAGCGCGGATACCGCTTCTCGCACGTCGACGGGTCCTCGGGCGGCATCATGAACACCGGGATGCTGTTGTCGGGGATCGATCCGGTCGAGATGGGCCGGCGCTGGGCGACGCTCGACGTGAAGAACTTCTCGACGTTCTGGCCGGCGCGCAGGCTGCTGCGGCCGTTCGACCTTCCGGCGCTCGGCACGGCGGACGGCATCGTCGAGAAGGTCTTTCCGCATCTTGGCATCGACGTCGGACGCATCAACCGCCAGCGTGAGGTCGAGGGGACGTTCAACGTCGCGAACTTCTCGCGCAAGACGCTCGAAGCGATCCCGCACGACGTCGTGCGGCCGGAGCATCTGGTCGCGGGATTGTCGCTGGCGATCTTTTTACCGGCGGTGGAGATCGACGGCGAGGCGTACACCGACGCGGTGTGGATGCGCGACGCGAACCTCATGGAAGCGGTGCGCCGCGGCGCGGACGAGATCTGGGTGGTGTGGTGCATCGGCAACGGGACGCGCTGGCACGACGGCGCTTTTCACCAGTACGTGCACATGATCGAGATGAGCGCGAACGCGGGGCTGTTCGACCAGCTCGAGCGCATCAATGAACTCAACGAGCGCATCGCCGCCGGCGAACGCCCCGGCGGGCGGACCCAGCCCGTGCGCGTGCACGTCTTGCGCCCGCAGCGGCCGATCCCGCTCGATCCCGACTTCTTCCTCGGCCGCGTCACCGGCGCGACGCTGGTCGACATGGGTTATGCCGACGCGTCGCAGTATCTCGACGCGGTCCCGCCCGAGGGGACGCCGCTCACGCCCGCGGCGACGGCGATGACCGACAATCTGCCGGGGATCGCGTTCCGCGAGGTGATGCACGGCTATTTCACGCTCGGCGAGAACGATCCGGTCATCGGCGAGAAACGCGGGCGCGCGGCCGGATCGTCGATCGTCCTGCACGCGGCGATCACGATTCACGACCTGGCGCGGTTCATCGGCGATCCCACGCACCGCGGCTCGCTCGACGGGCATCTCGACGTGACCGGGTTCGGCGAGTCGCTGCCCACCACGCGCGGCGTGTTCAACCTCTTCTCGCCGAGCAACGACGCGTCGACCAAGCTGATGGTGTACGAAGCGGGCTTCCGCCACGGCGGGCGCGACTACTACATGGCCGGCAAGAAGCTGGTGAAGCACCACACCGTGCTCAAGCTGTGGCCCGACACGACGACGCTCTACATCGTGCTCCACGAAGGCCGGGACGCGAGCGGACCGGTCGCCGGCGCCGGCGTGCTGCATCTGAACGTCATGGATCTCGTGCGGCTGCTCGTCGGAATGCACGCGATCGACACGGACGCCGAGCACACGACGCCGGACGTCACGTTCGAGTTCTTGCGCTTCTTCTTGGGCGAGCTGTGGGCGACGTACATCCGCCGCGCGCTGGAACGTACGGCGCCGGGCTGATCAGCGCCCGCGCGGCCACGGTGCGCCGATCGTGAGCGCGGCTTCGAGCGAGGTTGGACCGCCGGGGATCGGGCGGTGCTGCTGAATCAGCAGGCGCGCGTGCGGCGTGACGTGCGTTTCCGCGTACCACAGCAGCGTGCGCGTCGCGGCGGGCGCCGCGGCGCCGTCCTCGCGCAACCCGACGAACGCGTGCGCGCCTAAGCGCCAGCGGACGCGGACGAAGCCGCCGGTCGAGTCGATGAGACCGCCGGCCCCGTCCGCGTTCTCGTCGCGGCCCCACCACTGCTGCGCGAGCAGCTCGAGGCGGCCGCGGCGCGCGTCGAGCGACACGCCGGCGCGGTGGTACGAATCCGTAAACCTCGGCGCGCCCGTCACCGTGATCGCCCGCGTTCCGGCCAGCCCGTCGAATCCGACGCGGATGTCGTCCGTTATTGGAACGCGCGCGAAGATCCCGAACTCCGGCGCCGCGAACCCTTCGTTGCGGCCGGTCGTGACCGGCTTGCCGCCGTACGCCGACCCCGTCGCGTTGCCGAACGAGACGGTCCCGGCGACGCGCGCCACGCCGACGTCGCGCTCCGCTTCGAGGCCCCAGCGCGGCGTCGCGAGCGTGAGATCGTTCAGCCCGACGAGCGTTCCCTCGTAGCCGTACGTGGTGAGCGTGTCATTGCGCTGCGCGGGCGAGTGCACGAGCGGCAACTCGACGAGCCCCGCGCGGTAGAGCACGCCCGAGTGCGCGTCGCGGACCGCGAGATAGCCGAGGAACAGCGATGAAGAGCTGCCTTCGCTGCCGAGCGTCTCGTGCACGAACGCTTCGACGCGCCCGACTTCCAGCGCGCCCAGCACGATGCCGGCCGGGACGGTCTTACGCGTCGTGCCGTCGGTGGGCGTGGGCGTGTAGCCGATCTGCTCGCGCAGCGCGACGACGGTCGTGCCGTGCCGCGGCACGCCGTCCAGACGATAGCCGCGGTTGCGGAACTCGTTGCCGAACTGGTTGAGCTCCGGCAGCACGGAGTGGCACGCGCTGCACTTCATGTCGTAGCGCTGCGCGAAGATCGGGATCGCCTGTGCCGGGCGCGGCGCGAGCACGCATGCGAGCGCCGTGACGCACCCGAGCGCCACGGAGAACGCGAGCCCGGCGAACGGTGCGCGCTTATTTGACAACGATCGCTCCGCGCATCGGCGATCCGTAGTGGAAGAAACAGCCGTACAGATACGTGCCGGCTTTGTCCGCGAGCAGCGTCTGCGAACCCGTTCCCGCACCCAGCGTCCCGCTCGTCCAGCCGCCCGACAGCGTCGCGCCGGCTACGTTCAGCGCCGACGCGCCTAGCGGCGAGGACGCAGGGAACGACGTCCCGTTCAGCGACGACGCGGTGTGCGCGAACGAGTCCACGTTGACGAACCGCACCATGCTGCCGAGCGCGACGTTCGTAACGACGGGTGCGAAACCGCCGGCATTCCCGTACGGCGTCGCGGTCGTCGTCGCCGCGGTCAGCGAGACGTCGATCGTTGTCGTCGCCGCGGTGGTGGTGGTCCCTCCGGCGGGAGCACCGCTTCCGGCACCGGCCGCGGGCGCGCCGTACGTGCATCCGGCCAGCAAAGGAATTAAGAGCAGCGCTGCGACTCGCACCGGCCGATCGTGCTACCCGCGCGTGAGAGCGGGATGAAGCGGCGCGCGGAACGCTTTCACACTCTTCTCACGTCAGCACGAACCGCGGCAGGCGCGCGACGAAACGGTTGCGGTCCTCCAGCACGACGTCGCCGCCGTGCGCGCGCGCGATCGCGCGGCAGATCGCCAGGCCCAGGCCGCTGCCGCGCTCGTCATCGTCCGCGCGCACGAAACGCTCGAAGATGCGCTCGCGCATGTCGTCCGGGACGCCAGGCCCGTCGTCCTCGACGCTCAGCGCGACGCGCTCGCCGTCGGGCGCCACCCGCACGCGGATCGTCGTCTGCGCGTAGCGGCTCGCGTTCTCCAGCAAGTTCTCGGCCAGCCGGCGCAGCCGCCGCTCGTCGCCCTCCACCCAGCAGCCTTCGGTCACCTCGACGTCGTGCGCGACCCCGTTCCCGCGCGCCGCGTCGACGGCGCCGCGCACGAGCGGCCCGAGATCCACCGGTTCGGACAGCTTGGGCGCGACGCGCTCTTCGCGCACCAGCGAGAGGAGGTCGCTGATCGTCCCCGACGCGTCGACCGCCATCGCCGCGATGCGCGCGAACGCTTCGTCGCGCGCCGTCTCGTCGCTGGTGCCGCGGGCGGTTTGCGCGACGCTCGCGATGCGCGCGAGGGGCGTGCGCAGCTCGTGCGCGGCTTCAGCGGCGAAGCGTGCCTCGCGCTCGCGCGCCGCGACGAGCGGGCGCACGGAGACGACGGCGAGCACGTACGACGCGACGCCGGCGGCGATCAGCAGCGGCACGTCGAGCAGCGCGAGGCCGAGCGCAGTCTTGCGCAGCGCGGCATCGTACACGGAGCGCCCGATGTCGCTGAACAGGATCGGCTGCAGCACGTCGCGCTCGCGTGCCGAAAGATACCAGAATGCGGCCGCGTCGAGCACGATGAGGATCACGACCAGTACCGCCAGGTACGACGCGCACAAGCGCGCGACTACGCGTGCAATGAGTACCCGACTCCCCACACGGTCGCGATGCGGTCGCGCGCACCGACCGCGGCGAGCTTTCTGCGCACGGCGCTGACGTACACGTCGACGACGTTGCTCGAACCGTCGAAGTCGTCGCCCCACACGCGCTCGAGGATCTGCGCGCGCGTCACGGCGATGCCGGCGTTCGCGGCGAGGTACTCGAGCAGCCGGAACTCCGTCGCGCCCAGCGGAACCTCGCGGCCCGCGACGCGCACCGCGCGCCCGCCGCGGTCGACGACCAGATCGCCGACCTCGAGCGTCGCGTGGATCGGCAGCGCCGAGCGGCGCAGCAGCGCGCGCACGCGCGCGGCGAGCTCGTCCTCGACGAACGGCTTCACCAAATAATCATCCGCGCCCGCGTCCAGCCCGCGCACGCGGTCCTCCACCGCGTCGCGCGCGGTCAGAAACAGCACGGGCGTCGTGACGCCTTCGGCGCGCGCCTGCCGGCAGATCGCGAAACCGTCGCGGCCGGGCAGCACGACGTCCACGACGGCGGCGGCGTACGTGCCGCGCAGCAGCATGTCGTAGCCGCTCTCGCCGTCGCTCGCGACGTCGACCGCGTACTTGCGGCGTTCGAGCATCGCGCGGATCGCCTGGGCGATCTCGCGCTGATCTTCGATCACGAGGATGCGCACGCTCCGGGGTTCGCCTCCCACGCGCGGCGCTCCGTTTGTGTGAAGAATCCCTGAAGGCCGGCGCCGGGCGCCTTCAGCGCCGCTTCAGCCCGCGCGCCTACGGTGACGCGAGATCGCTCTTCCGAGGTGTCGCATGTCCTCGCTTCGTTCTCCGTTCGCCCTCGGCGCGGTCGCCGTGGCCGCCGCGCTGGCGGCGTGCGGCGGCGGCGGCACCACGGGAACCGGTGTCATCACTCCGCCCGGCAGCACGCCGGCGCCGGTACCGACGTCGACGATCAGCACCCAGCAGATCGTCACGATGGCGTTGCCGAGCAGCGCGATGGGCCGTCTCAACGACGCGAGCTTCGGCCAGATCGGCGGCTTCACGCAGCAGTTCTACTCGCAGACGCTCGGGTTCGCGCCCGGCGCGCAGATCATGATCCGCAACGGCCAGGGCGCGGTCCCGCACACGCTGGGCGTGGTTTCGACGACCTCGTTCGACTCGGGCGCCGCGCTCAGCGCGTCGGCGACGGGCGGGACGACGATTCAGGCCGGGTTCAACACGGGCACGGTCAACGGCGGCGCACTCGCCGGCCCATTCACGCTCGCGGCGGGGACGTACTACATCGGCTGCGCCTTCCACTATGCGTCGGACGAGATGCGCACGGTGCTCCGCGTCGCCGCGAACGCATCGCCGGGGCCGCAGGCAACGCCGCCGTCGCCGACCGCAACGGCGCCGCCGGACGGCAAAGGGTACTAGATGCGGACGATCGCGCTCGTGCTGACCGCGCTCGCCCTCGCGTGCGGCACGCCCGCCGCCGCCGGCACGTCGCGCGATGCGCGCGACGTGCCGCTGGTGGACCAGAATGGCGCGGCGTTCACGCTGCGCGATCTGCACCGCCCGACCGCGGTGATCTTCGTTGCGACGCGCTGCGGCGACGCCTGCCCGATCGCCGAAGCGCTGTTCTCCAAGCTGTCGGACGAGCTGGCGCGCGCGCACGTCGACGCGCGCTTGCTCACCGTGACGCTCGATCCCGACTTCGACCGGCCGATCGTGATGGCGTCCAAGGCGCGCGCCTTTCGCGCCGACGCGTCGCGCTGGCGCTGGGCGAGCGGAAACCCGGACGACGTGCGCCGGCTGCTCGGCGCGTTCAACGTCGCGCGGCTCGACGACAAGTTCCACGGCACGTTCGCGTACGTGCTCGATGCGCGCGGGCTCCCAACGCGGCTGGTGATGCTCTCGACGAGCGCCGACCGCGAGCTGCTCGGCTTCCTGCGCGCCGCGCAGCGCGGCTGAAAAACCGGGGCTGCGGTCAGAGCTTGTCGCGCAGGTCGATCGCGAGCGCGCGCAGCGCGGGATCCGCGGCGTCGCGCGCGCAGCGGTCGAACGCGAGCCGCGCATCGGCGCGCCGGCCGCCGCGCATCAACACCGTGCCCAGCGCGAAGCGCGCGCGCGCGTAACCCGGCGATAGCGTGAGCGCTTGCTCCAATTCGGCACGCGCCGCGTCGTCGCGGCCGGCGCGCAGCTCCACGAGCGCGAGGTCGTAGTGCGCGACCGCGTACGTCGCATCTTTGCCGATCAGCGCGCGAAAGTCGGCGCGCGCGGTGGTGAGATCGCCGGCGCGCAGCGCCGCAAGGCCGCGGTCGTAGCGCGCGAGCGCCGAGTCGGGCGCGACCGCGATGAACCGGTCGGCGGCGGCGCGTGCCGCGGCAACATTGCCGCGCTGCAGGTGCAGCGCGACGAGGTTCGCGGCCGCCGCCGCGAAACCCGGATCGCGATGGAGCGCCTCGTCGAGCAACCCGGCCGCGGCGTTGTCGTGGCCGAGATGGATCTCGGCGAGCGCGAGGTCGTAGCGGGCGGTCGAGCCGCGCGGCTCCGCCGGATCGAGCGCGACGACGCGGCGGAACTCGGTCGCCGCGGCGCTCCAGTCGGCGCGCTCCTCCGCGGCGACGCCGCGGTTGAAGCGCTCGTGGATCTCGCGCTCGTGCGCTTGCGCCGCCAATGCCTTCGCATCGGTGGTGCGCGGGGCGGCCGTCGGCCGGGAATAGGTCTGTGCCGATGCTCCCGCACCCACGGCGGCGAATGCAAGCAACGATGCCGCCGCGACTGCCGCCCGGATCGTCACGTCAATCGGGCGGGAGACCGGCCATTGCCGCCGTCTGGGCGGTTGCCGCGCGCTCCGGGGCGCAGGTCCAGCCCGTGCGGCCGCTTTCCGTGATGGGTCCGAGCAGTGAGGGGGACGAGCTCGCAGCAAGCGAGGCGCTGGGGTCGCCGAGGAGGAGTTCCGCTCCCGCGGCAGCGCCCGCGCACGCGCCGAGCGCGAGCACCACGGCGATAGCCGAGCGCCGAAGGTTCCTCATACGCGATATCCTACCCCATCCACGTGAAGGCTTCCTGAAGGTCGCCTTGTTCCTTGCGCTTGTCTGCGCGGCTGCCGGTGCGGCTGCGCCCGCTTGGGCCGATGAGCTGATCGTGGGGGCGCTGCGCGACCAGGACGGCGCGATCGTGGCCGGAGCCTCCGTCACCGCGCTCGATGCGAACGGCGCCGTGCTCGCGCGCGACCGGTCCGCCCGTGACGGAACGTTCGCAATCGCGGCGCCGTCGCATCCGTCCGCGGTGCTGATCGTCGCCGCCGACGCCGACCCGCTGCGCCTTCCCGTTCCCGCCGACGGGTCACCGCTCGCGGCGATCGTGCGCCGGCACCGGGCGACCGACCTCGTGCCGACGGTCGTGGACGTCGCGGCGCTGCCCGCCGGCTCGCCGAGCGAGATCGCGTCGGTGATCCCGTACCGCGTGACGTTTCCGGACTCGGTCAGCGAACGCTGGCTGGCGGGCGGAACCGGCGTGCTGACGGTGGAGGGGCTGCCGTTCTACCGGCGCGGCGACGGCGCCGACGCGACGTCGCTGATCCCGTCGCATGCGTTCGGCGCGGTGGACGTGCGCGATCCGCTGCAAGCGCCGTGGTACGGCGACCGCGCGGGCGGCGGGACCCTCGACCTGCGGCTGTTCGACCGCGCCGACACGGCGCGCGCGACGAGCCGCGACGGTGCGCTCCTGGTGGGCCGCTATCCGTCGGTGCTGGCCGCGAGCTCGTGGGACCCGGACGGCACGCGCCGGCTCGTCGCGGCGCGCGTGTCGGACACGGTCGGGCCGGTGAGCGCGAACGTCGTCGTGATGGCCGGTTCCGCGCCGGGGACGCACTATGCCGGCGCGGGCGCCGAGCTGCGCGCGGCGACGCGGGTGCTCGACCTGGGCGCCCACCTCGCGCTCACCGGCGACGATGCCAGTGCCGCCGGAGTGCGCAACGCCGGCAGCGTCGCGGACATGTCGCTCGATGCGTCCGGGCGCGGGCCCGCCGCGATCGCGGTGCGGGCGCGCTGGCGCGACGAGCGCGGTGCATTCGGGAGCGGTGACGACGAGCACCGCGACGCGGCGCTCGTGCTCGGCACGACGCGCGGCAACGTCTTGCGCGCGACAGCGGCCGTAGCGCTCGCGTACGGCAGCGAGCACGAGTCCGAGCTCGGCACGCGGTCGGCGTTCGCGCTGCTGCCGACGCTCTCGCTCGACGCGCCGCTCGGCCCGAGCTGGTCGGTCCATGCCGGCGCCGGCGCGTCGACGCTCGGCACGCCCGGGTTCGCGCTCGCGCGCGCATCGCTGCTCGAAGCCAGCGTCGCGTACGCCGATCACCGCCGCGTCCGCGCCGAGCTTATCGCCTATGTCGAGCACACCATGGCTTTAGCCACGCTGAACCGCGGGCTCGCCGCTTCGCTCGGCTGGGAGATCGCGCCGCGCTTGTCGCTGCGCGCATGGTCCGAGCGCGACGTCGATGCGTTCGACGTGACGACGTCGCCCTATCCGGGCGGGCCGCAGCAAACGGCGGCGACCGCCGAGCGGTTCGACCGCGACGTCGTGTGGCTGACGTGGGACGGGTCCACGCGCTTCGATCTGCTGCTGCGCGCGAACGCGCTCGAAGGAAACCTGCGCATTCCGGTCGGCCGCCGCTACGCGCTCACGGTCGGCTCGTTCGTGCGGCGCGACGCGAAGCGCGCGGTTTCTTTGGGCCTGGTCGCGCGCTGATCCGAACGCGCCGGCGGCGTCGTGCGGCGGCGGGGCGTATTAGCGGTCGCGGCGGTCCGTCATTTACCGGCCGCTCGGGTCCATCATTTACCGGCCTTCGGGTCCATCAATTACCGTCCGCGCGGGTCCATGATCAAGATCGGCCCTTCCCGGCGCAGCGGCCACGACGACTCGCCCGTTCGCACCAGGCCGGCGACGACGGCGCCGGCGTCATCCGCGGTGATCCAATCCGGCTGCGCGATCGCTTCGGACTCGCGCGTGCGCACCGGACCGTTCACGACCAGCTCCGTGATGCGGACGTCACCGCGCTTGTTCTCCGCGGCGAGCGCGCGCGTGAGCATGAGCTGTGCCGCGGCGGCGATCGATACGATGCTCGCGTTCGGCACCGGAAAGAATGCGGCGCCGCCGCCGATCGCAAGATACCACCCGCCGGGGCGGCGCTGCAGCTCGGGGACGAACGTGCGCGCAAAGACGAAGTGAATGTCGAGCATCTCGAGCATGACCGTGTCCCAGGTTGCAAGATCGACTTCGAGAAGCGGCCCGCCCTCCCACCAGCCGCCAAGCGACGGAATGGCGATGTCGAGCGGTCCCACGTCAGCGCGGATACGGTCGCGAATCGCCTCGGCACCGCGCGGATCGCCGGCGTTCCCGACGATCCCGATGAGCCGCGCCGGATCGGCATACTCGTGGACACGCGACTCGAGCAGCGCGAGCCGCTCCGCACTGCGAGACGTTGCAATAACGCGCACGTCCGGCACGGACGCGAGCAGCGCGCGCACGATCCCTTCTCCAACACCACCGGCACCACCGGCAACCAAGACGTTGCGAATATCGTCGCTCATCGAATCCCGTTCACCGCACATTTTTCTCGCACGAAACAGCTTGTCGAACACACGTACGCATGCTAAAATAACTGCGCACGTTTCAACGTGCAAACACACTTGGTGACTCGGCCGGCGTTGCAGCGCCGGCCGAGTCCGTCACCCGATGGGAGTATCCACCGAATGACAACCCGCCGATTCGACGCGCCCGCGTCGAACACCCCGGCACGCGGCTTCATGCAGCGCGAATACGCTCGCGCCGAAGCCGCAGCACGCAGAATGGTTCGCCTGTTCTGTCTCACCGCGCTCTTGGTGCGAAATGACCGGGCAAGCTTCGCCGGCTACCGCCGCCGCTTCGGCATCGACATGCCGACATTCCGCCGCGACCGGCGCGCAGTCCGCCAAGTCCAGTTCTACTTCGAAGCGTACATCTTCGGCGACTTCCGCTTCCATCGCTACGTGACCGAGGCGGATCATGAATAAATTCAACGTCGTCCCATTCAAAGCCCCGGAGACGTTCGAACGCTACGGAATCGACTGGAAACGAAAAGCGAACAGCGAGCCCGAACGATTGCTGCGCGAAGCGTTCCTGACCTATGAGAGCTCCTGTGGCGCGAATGGGCTCGTCTCTTTACTTCTGCTGGCGATCGTGTGCCGGCGCCAAGGAGCGATCGCCGAGGATCTCCAGGGAGCCGCGGACCTCGCCGAAATCATCGTGACAATGAAGCTGCGCAAGCACCAGGACGACGTCCTGGAGATGTTGCAGTCCTACTTGGCCCGAGGCGAGGCAATCTGGTCATGACGATATCCGCCGGGCATCTATCACGGAGCCAGGCTCGCCTTCGAGTGGAGCGGACAATCGCTTCTCCGCATCGCTGGGGGTCCGGCTCTCCTCGGCGCTAGTAGCCAAGCCGCAGCGAACTGCTCCGACTCATTGACAGGCGGTAGGACGTAGTCCAAAGTCTAGTCTAGAAGGAGCAAGTGCCTCGCTGAGGCACTTGCTCCTTTTTTCTCCTGTCGATGGCGCGATTCTTAGGCTGCCGGTTCCGCTGCGACCGGAAGGTGGATCATCCTCGCTTAAGAGCATCTCTGCGTTCTTGCTGGCGCCGGTATGCCTCCGCTTCATCGCGGTTCATTTCTTCAGCACGACGGCGCGCCGATTCGACCGCTTCCCAGCCACCTGGCATAGCGTCGATGATTTTCTCGGTACGCTCAATTTCACGAGCTAGCCAGCCTTCTTCCATCGTTTTCTCCGATCCAAGTTGGTTATGTGAGGTTATTGATCTTGAGAAGCTTGTTGAAGTGGCCAAGCTCCACGCTTTCAGTGACTAGACGCGCTTCTACTGGAGAGACATAGTCCCCAAGGACTGGATAGGCGTCCTCCGGTTTCCACTCTCTCCACATTCCATCCACAAATTTCCGCTCCGAGTGCATGGCGAAAAGATCCGCATAGCGGCGGGGCAAAACGCCGACGAACGGTGAGAATTGCACCTTTCCACTACTCCGCGGCTCGTCGATAGAAACCGAATCTGCGAATAACTTCGAAGTGAGGCTCTTGGTGTATGGCTCAACGAACACGACCCGCATGATACCGGCAGCGACGAGGTGCTTCGTGCAGTCATGGCATGGAAATGTCGTGGTGTAAAGGGTGCACCCTTGGGTAGCAGTCCCGTGCCGAGCTGCGTCCATGAGCGCGGTTGCTTCCGCATGAACCGCTCTGACATAATCGATTGTACCCATGAGCATCGAATACTTTAGCGCCTTAGATGCAAATATGGAATCGACCAGAGCAAGGATCTTCTCCGGCGAGTCGGTTTTGAGAAGATCTAGGTCGAATAGATGCTCCATAAAGTCGATGACGACTTCGCGTTTATAAAAGTCGCTCGAGTCCTTGTGCTGGGTGCGCGCATGATCTCGTCCATCCGGTTTGTCGGCCTCTCCGTAGAGGCCGCCACCAGCTTTGGGAACGTCGTTCGTGCCGGTCGCGACGACCGTTACCGTCGGTTCGAAGGATCGCTGAACCGACCTGGCGCGCCATTGAAGCTGACCGATATCGAGCCCCTTGCGCGTAGAACATGCCCGACTCGTCAATGGTCGGGCTTTGCGTCCAATCACCGAAGAACGCGTCGATGAACCGCTCGGTCGACTGTCTGAGATCTCGAGTGTCGGATGCGCCGACGATAACGTCCGCAACGGCGAACGCTTCGCTGACGTGCTGGCCATACGGATTGCGCTGCTCGTCCTGGTCGCGCTGAATGAGCGCCACCGCCTCCGATTCGAAGTCACCAAGCTCGCCTCGGCGCCGACGGTCGGCGAGTCGCGCCTGCACCGCCTTGGTTCGCTCTGATCGTTCATTGAAGACAGCTATCGCGACGAAGGCCGATCCGTAAATCTTCCGCAGAGCGAGAACTTCGGTGGGATGCTTTAGCGAATTGATGATAAAGGCCGTGGGCTGCGGGCCGTTTCGCTCTCGGCCCTGCTCTTCACGGTACGTCCGAATTCCGTTAACACCGAGCATCGCCATTGCTTCGCCGCGCTTCGTGACGGTCCGCAGCTCGTTGCCCGCATCCATCTTCTCCGCGATGCTGCCTCCATCAGCCCCATTTTTCAGTGCGTCGAACGCCGGGCCGCGGAGCTCGCGAAGAAGTGCGGTAAGCTTGATTGTTTCAGGAACCGTGTAGCCGAGCCGGCTCACGCGATCGCGAACGTACCCCTCCACGGCGCCGATGTCCGCCCCGAGCGCACCTATCAATCCAAAGACGAGTTCCGGCTGCTTAAGCTCGTCACCCGATTGCTCCCTAGCGACAATTTCCGCCATGAGGACATTTTCCCAGAGGCGCGTGCCATCATGACGTCACATCGCCAAAAATCCTTCAAGTTTTTCAAATGCAGTGCGGCAGCTGCGCCCGTTATGACGAAAGGCCCGCGCGGAGCAAGCACCAGCGATGTCGAGCGGGCCGGCCTCGGCGCGAATGCGGTCGCGAATCGTCTCGGCACCGCGCGGATCGCCCGCGTTCCCGACGATCCCGATCAACCGCGTCGGATCGCCATACTCGCCGACGCGCGCCTCGAGCTGGACGAGCCGCTCCGCGCTGCGCGACGTCGCGATAACGCGCACGTCCGGCACGGACGCAAGCAGCGCGCGCACGATCCCTTCCCCACCACCACCACCGGCACCACCGGCAACCAGGAGGTTGCGCATGGTCGCTATCCGTCGCTTAGACCGCATCACGATTTGGTGGCGTGGCCTTCGTGATGCTATCAAGTGAGGTCTTCAAACGAGCCAATCGAAAAAGCTTGGCCTTACACTCGATCTCATCGATCGCGATGGCATTGTGCGCGAATTCGTTTCTGATAAACCGGAACGCGGTCCGCACTTCGCTTCGCACCACCCGCAGGTCGGTATTCAGTAAGACTTCGTCCCGTTCTAATCGCGAAACGAATTCTGCGATGAGGTCCTGACCCCATCTGTCACTTTGGAGCCAGGTCTTTATTTGGTGCTCTATGGCGACGCATGCCTCTCTAACCGCCGTATCGAAATAGGAAAGCGCAAGCAGCCGTGGCACTCGCTCACCGAGTACTTTGAAGTCATCATCGCGCACCGCCGCAAAGAACTCGCCGATTCGCGTACGCCCGAGACGTGAGACGGTGATACCATCGTCCGAAAGTAGCGGCCACGTTTCCACTTCGTCGTCATAGATATCGAAGTTCGGTTCTTCGATTTGCTTGAAGCGGCCATTAAACTCGATGTAAAAAGGGCCCGCACCCCGGTGCCTCCTGCGCGCTTCCTCCCAAGCTCGTTCGGTCACGGACTCCATGCCCGTTACCAGTCCGTCACGACTAAGTTTCGTAAGGTCCTCGTGCCAAATAGCGACGTGATAGTTCAGCTCGTCAAACGGATCGCGCTTCGTAGGACCGGCGAGAAATAAGACGCACTGATCGATGTCATCGATGCCTTTGAATATCGTACCGGCAGGAAACGCCGTGAGCCATAGCAGCGCAAGATCGGCGCCGTGCTCCTCGGGATACATAGGCCAATCGGTATGTATCGCGATGACGCCCTGCGATGTAATTCCAAAATAACCCGGGTGCTTCCAAAGACTCATGATAGGATGCTCATTCTTGCATGAACGCGAGATAGTGACGGTCGAATGCGGCCAGTAAGCCTTCGCTGTCGGAGTATGGGCCCGGCGTGTAGGCGCGGGACGTCGTGCCGAGCTGGGTTTGCTCGTTGATGCGCCAGTCCTGGCGGTTCGTGAGATCCCAGAAATCGACCGCGTCGCTTGGGTCGAAGCGCGGCGCGGCGACCTCGGCTGCGTCGAACAGCCATGCGCATACGATCTTCGTGCGGTTCGGGGCGATCGGCTGGACGTAGTGCGCCATGACGTAGTCCGGATGCAGGCTCAGTAGCAGCGACGGGAAGATCGTATAGTAGTACACGCGGTTCACGTCGTCGCCGTTGATTCTGCCGATTGGGGCGCGTGCGGTGGTGCCCGTTTTCGTCAGGCTCGTGCCGTGGCGGCGCAGCTCCGAGTAGCCGCCCAGGAACGGGCCTTCCGTTAGGTCGTTGCGGCCGCTATCTGATGGGGAGAGCTCGTCGAGTTGGGGGTGCAGCAACGGGCAGTGATAGCACTCCGAGTAGTTCTGGAACACCAGTTTCCAATTGCAGACGACGTCGTACGCGATCGTACGCGCCGTGCGCAGCTCGGCGATGTGCCAGCGCGCGAAGCGGCCGATCAGCGGCGCGAACGCCTGTTCCAATTGCTGCGGCTCTTGCGCGATGTTCACGAAGACGAAGCCCTCGAACGTTGCCAGCGCCGCTTCGTGCAGCGGGAAATCGGCGCGGTCGAAGCCCGAGACGTCGCCCATCATGCGCGCCGACTGCAATGTGCCGTTGAGCGCGTACGTCCATGCATGATATGGGCATTGGATCGCACCCGCGAAACGGCCCGACGGCTCCGTGCAGATTCGCGTGCCGCGGTGGCGGCAGACGTTGTAGAATACGCGCACGCGGTCGTCCTTGCCGCGCGTTACGATCAGGCTTTCGCCCGCGATCTCCGCCAGGAAATAATCACCCGCGCGTTCCAGCTGCTCCAAGCGGCCTACGCAGATCCATTCGCGCGCGAAGATACGTTCGCGCTCTTGTTCCAACACGTCGCGCGCGTTGTAGAAGCGTGCTTCCAGCGTGCGCGCTCCGGCGGCGACGCGCGGTTTGACGAAGGCCTCCATCGCCGGTGCGTTCGCCGCCGGCCGGTGGAGGTCCGCGCCGCCGCTCGCGGTAGTGTAGCGCATGCCTGAAGCGTACATCGTGGCGGCGGTGCGAACGGCCGGCGGCCGCAAGGGCGGCAAGCTCGCGGGGTGGCATCCGGCCGATCTCGCCGCGAAGGTCCTCGACGAGATCGTCGCGCGCGCCGGCGCCGATCCCGCCGCGATCGACGACGTGATCTTGGGTTGCGTGGTGCAGATCGGCGAGCAGGCGGTGAACATCGCGCGAAACGCCGTGCTCGCGTCGTCCTTGCCCGAAAGCGTCCCCGCGACCACGATCGACCGCCAGTGCGGTTCGTCCCAGCAGGCGCTGCACTTCGCGGCGCAAGCGGTGATGTCGGGCGCGATGGACGTCGTGATCGCGGGCGGCGTGGAGAGCATGACGCGGGTTCCGATCAACTTATCGGTCGCGCTGCCCGTGAAGAACGGGTTCGGGCATTACAAGAGCCCGAACATCGAGCAGCGCTATCCGGACATTGATTTCAGCCAGTTTCTCGGCGCGGAGATGATGGCGCGCAAGTACGATCTCTCGCGCGACCAGCTCGACGAGTACAGTTACGAGAGCCATCGCAAGGCGATCGCCGCAACGCAGGCGCACGTGTTCGACGATGAGATCCTGCCGATCGAGATCGCGCCGGCCAATGGCGTTCCGGCGCAGGTGCACGCGGTGGACGAAGGGATTCGTTTTGACGCGAGCCTCGATGCTATTCGGTCGGTGAAGCTGCTCGCGCCCGAAGGCCGCGTCACTGCGGCGAGCTCGAGCCAGATCGCCGACGGCGCGTCGGCGTGCATGGTCGTCAACGAACGCGGCCTCGCGGCACTCGGCGCGAAGCCGCTCGCGCGCATCCATCACATGAGCGTGCTCGGACACGATCCGGTCATCATGCTCGAAGCGCCGATCCCCGCCACGCAGCGCGCGCTGCGAAAAGCCGGGCTCACCGTCGATGACATCGATCTGTTCGAGGTGAACGAAGCGTTCGCGCCCGTTCCGCTCGCGTGGGTGCGCGAGACCGGCGCCGATCCCGCGAAGTTGAACGTGCACGGCGGTGCGATCGCGCTCGGCCACCCCCTCGGAAGTTCCGGAACGAAGCTGATGACCACGCTGCTGCACGCGCTGCAGCGGCGCGGCGGGCGCTACGGGCTGCAGACGATGTGCGAAGGCGGCGGGCTCGCGAACGTGACGATCATCGAGCGCCTGTAGCGAAGTACCGCGACCGTGCGCTCGGCGGCGCGTGATTCTCTTTGCACGTCGGCGGGTAAGCGAGCCCAGCATCGCACACTACGCGAAAGGGCAAGCACTCATGGTAGAACGCGACTCCTCCACCTCGGCAAACAACTCGACGCCGATCCTCATCGCCGTCATTGTCGTGGTACTTCTGGCGATCGGGCTTTTCGTCTGGCAGCCATGGAAGACGTCCAGCGCGACGCAGTCGACAACCAACGGCAACAGCACGACGACCACCACCACCGGTACGACGGGCGGCACGACCGGCGGCTCGACGAGCGGCGGCAGCACGACCCCGACCAAGCCGTAGCCTCGACCGCTACAGCAGCTCGCACGCGCGCTGTGCGCCCAGATCCGCGAAGCGGTCTGGGCGCAGCGCGGACACGTCGAGCGACGTCGCCGCACCGTCCACGACGATCTCGGCGAGCAGTTGTCCGAGCGCGGGTGCGTGCATCACGCCGTGCCCCGACGCGCCGTTCGCGAAGTACAAGTTCGGGACACTGCGTGCGGTGCCGATGATCGCGTGCCCGTCGGGCGACATCTCGTACAAGCCCGCCCAGCACGCGGCGCGGTCGATCACGACGCCGGTTAGACAGGGCACGCGCGCGCGCGCAATCCGCTCGACCGCATCGATCCACCCGGGATCAACGTTCACATCGAACGCGTCGGCCGCACCGGCCGTGGGCAGTAATAGCAGCACGCGGCCGTCGCGGACACGCAGATGAAATCCGTCGCCCGCGTAGATCGTCATCGGCATCGTTTGCGGCAACACCGCAGTCGGCACGGTCACCGCGACTTGGCGGCGCAGCGGCGTCACCGGAAGTGCCACGCCGGCGAGCGAGGCGACGTGCGCGGCCCACGCGCCGGCCGCGTTCACGACGTTCCCCACGGACAGCTCGCCGCTCGCAGTGCAAACCGCGGTGATGCGTCCGTCACGTCCGCGGCGCAGGCCAATTACGTCCGCGTCCCACACGAACCGCACGCCGAGCCGTTCCGCGGCACGTCTGTATCCGTCAAGAATCTTCAGCGGGGCCACGAACCCATCGCTTGCGCAGTACGTGCCGCCGGCGATTTCTTCACGCCGCAGCGCGGGGTTTAATCGCGCGATCGCATCGGCGTCTACTTCCACCGCATCATCGACGCCGTTTGCGCGCTGCAGCTCGAGCGCGCTGCGCAGCGCGGCCAGCTCGGCTTCATTTCGCGCGATCCACAGATAGCCGGCGGGGATGAAGCCGCAATAGCCGCCCGTCTCGTCGGTGAAGCGGCGCAGTTTCTCGCGCGCGAGCAGCGACAGCCGTACGTTCACCGCGGTCGCGAACTGCACTCGGAATCCGCCGGTCGCGCGCCCGGTGCTGCCTTCGCCCGCCCGCGGCGCACGGTCGAGGACGACGACGTCGCGCACGCCGCGCGCGGCGAGATGGTACGCGACGCTCGCGCCGATCACGCCGCCGCCGATCACGGCCACGGTCGCGCCGGTAACTCCGCCACCGATCACGGCGGCGCTCGCCGGTTCGTGCACCGCATCATCCCAACGGCGCGTCTTCAGCCGTTCGTATGTCACAGGCCTTTACGATCGCCAGGGAAGCCGAGTGCCGCGGGGCAATGCTCGTTTCCATGCTGCGGGTCCAGCTCTTCGGGCGGCCGCGGTTGTGGCTCGGCGACGTCCCGTTAACCGCCGGCGGCCGGCCCAAGGTCGTGCCGCTGCTGGCGTATCTGCTCTTGCACCGCCACGCCGCGGTGCCGCGCCGCGCGGTCGCGAACGCGCTCTGGCCGGACGAGCCGGAAGACGAGGCGCGCGCGAACCTGCGCCGCCACCTCAACTATCTTCACGCGCTTCTTCCGCCCGCCGCGGACGGGCGCCCGTGGGTGCTCGCCGGCGGCGGCGGGCTCCAGTGGAATCCCGCCTGCGATCTGTGGCTGGACGTCGCGGAGTTCGAGCGGCTCGCGGCGCTGCCGCAGCGTCTCGGCGACGCGGTCGCGCTTTATGCCGGCGAGCTCCTTGCCGACACGGGGGACGAGTGGCTGGAACCCGAGCGCGAGCGGCTGCGCGCGCTGTACCGCACGTCGCTCGGCGCGCTTGTCGGGAGCGCGAGCGCGGCGCGCGACTATGCGACCGCGATTCCGGCCGCGCAGCGGCTGCTCGTGGACGATCCGTGGCGTGACGACGTGCTGCGCACGCTCATCCGCCTGCGCTATGAAGCCGGCGACCGCGCCGGCGCGCTTGCGGAGTACGAGCGTTTTGCAGCAGCGCTGCGCGAAGAGCTCGGCACGGAGCCGATGGCGGAGACGCAGGCCGCGTACGCCTCGATCGCGAGCGACGTCACGCCCGCGAACGACGACGCCGCGAGCGCAGCCGCACTCACATCCGCACACACATCCGCAAACGCGTCCGCACATGACGGTAGTGCCGCCTTGCACGACTCCGCACAGCGAACGGCACAGCAGCTGCGCACCGCAGGCGGAATCACGGGGCGAACGATCGCCGCGCTGCCGTTCGCCGGGCGCGCCGCGGAGCTCGCGGCGCTCCGCGAGCGCTTCGACGCGATGGCGGCGGGACATGGCGGCCTCGTTCTCATCGGCGGCGAAGCGGGCATCGGCAAGACGCGCCTCGTGCGCGAGTTCGCGACGGCGTGCGAGGCGCGCGGCGCGCAGGCATACAGCGCCGCGAGCACGTTTCCGGAGACCGTGCCGTATCAGCCGTTCGTCGATCTGCTGCGCGTCGTCGCGCCGCTCGCCGCGACGGTGACGATCGATCCGCTCTGGCTCAGCGCGCTCGCCGCGCTCGCGCCGTCGCTCGCGGAGCACGCGCGCGATCTACCGCCGTTGCCCGCTGTCGATCCGGCGCGCGAGCGCGTGCGGCTCTTCGAAGCGTGCGCGAACGTGTGGGAAGCGATCGGCACGCGGCGTCCCGTCGTGCTCGCGATCGAAGACGTGCACTGGGCCGGCGCCGCGACGCTCGATCTGCTAGAGCATCTCGCGCGCGGGTCGGCGCGCGGCCGCGTGCTCGTGATCGCGACGTATCGCGAGGACGAGCTCGACGCGAACCACCGGCTGCGCGCGTTGCGCAGGCGGCTCGAGCGCGAAGGCGGCGCGACGCACATCGCGCTGTCGCGGCTGGACGCGCGGCATGTGGAAGAGCTCGTGCGCGCGCTCGGCGACTCGAACGATCCGGCAGCAGTCGCGCGCCGGCTGCACCAGCGCAGCGACGGCAACCCGTTCTTCCTCGAAGAGATCTTGCGCGATCTGTCCGAGACGGGGATGTTGCGCACCGAAGACGGGCGCTGGTCGCTCGATGACGTGCCCGGCGAAGCCGCAAACCCGGATCGTCCTTACGGCGACGTGCCACAGCCCGTGCGCGGCGTGCTCGCCGCGCGGCTCGCGCGCCTGGGCGAGCGCGCCCGATCGCTGGCGGACGTCGCCGCCGTGATCGGGCGCGCGTTCGACGTCGACCTGCTGCGCGAGACGACGGGCTGGCTCGAAGCGACCGTTCTTGACGCGCTCGGCGAACTGACGGACCGGCGCATCGTGGGCGACTACGGCGCGCGCGGCGGCTTCGACTACGCGTTCACGCATCACTTGATCCAAGCGCTGGTGTACGAAAGCGCTGCGCCCGCGGCACGCGCGCGCCGCCATCGCCGCATCGCGCACGTCATGACGCAGCTCTACGATGACTGCGGGGACGACGTCGCGGCCGAGCTCGCGCTGCACTGGGATCGCGGCGGCGAGCCCGAGCTCGCGGCTGAGCGGTATCTCGCCGCGGCGCGGCGCGCGCTCGGCGTCTACGGCAACGAGGACGCCGCGCGGTATCTTTCGCGCGCGCTAGAGCTCGCGACGTCGCGCCGCGTGCGCTTCGACGCGCTGCTGCTCCGCGAACGCATCGCCGCCGCCGACGGAGACCGCGCGCAGCAAGCACAGATCGCGGCCGAGCTCACCATGCTCGCGCGCTCGATCGATGACGAGGACGCGCTCTGCACCGTCCTCGACCGGCGCATCGGGCTGGCGAACGTCACCGGCGAGCGGCGGCTCGAGCGGGTGCTGATAGCACTGCTGCGGCGCCGCGCACGCCGCTCGGGCGACGTCCGCTTCCACGCCGCGTGGCTCGCGGCCGAGGCGCGCTACCGGCGCGGCATCAACGATTTCGGCGGCGCGCGCGCGGCGTTCGCGGAATTGATCGAGCTCACCGAGCGCACCGGCGACCGCGGCGCGCACGCGAACGCTCGCCTCGCGGTCGCCGACACGTACATCTACGAAGGCCGGCTCGACGAAGCGTACCGCGCGCTGGACGACGTGCGCGCCGCCGCGCAAGCCGACGGCGACCAAGGCGCGCTCGTGCGGACGCTGATCGCGTTCTCCCGCGCGGCGCTCGCGCAGCAGGACTACGCCGCGATGTCGCGCTTCGCCGCGGAAGCGCACGACGTCAGCCGCAACACCGGCGACCGCGAAGGCGAGGCGCTCGCGCTTCACACAATGGCGAACGGCTTGGTGTACACGTTCCGGGTCGCGGACGCGGAGTCGTACTACCTGCGCGCGCTCGAGCTCTACGAGCGCATCGGCCACCGCGTGGGGCTTGCGAGCATCTTCGTCGACCTCGGGTTGTTCCACACCGAGCTCGGGCTGCTCGACCGCGCGCTCGACTTCTACGCGCGAGCGCGCGAGATCGCCGAGGAGCTCGGCTTCCGCTTCGTCGCGTGCGTCGAGCGCATCGACGCGAGCTACTGCCGCCGGCTGCGCGGCGAGCTGCACGAGGCCAAGGAGTGCGCCGAATCGGCGCTCGCACTCGCGCGCGAGATCCGCGCGCAGCATCTCGAATCGGCCGCGCTCGGCACGCTGGGCGCCGCGGAATGCGGCTTGGGCGCGTACGCCGACGCGATCGCGCATCTCACAGCTGCGGTCGAATTACGGCGCCCCGCTGGCGCGACGCCGCGGCTCGGCGACAACCTCTGCGCACTCGCGCTCGCACACGTGCGCGCGGGCGACCTCGAATCAGCCGCGCATGCGGCGCGCGAACTGCTCGCGCTGTACGACGCGAATCCCCGGCTCGCGCCGCAGCCGTCGGAGTGGCTGTGGACCGCGGCGCAGGTCGAGCTCGCGTGCGGCCGCGCGGACGCGGCGCGCATGCTGCTGCGGCAAGCCGGCTCGGTGATGCGCGCGCGCGCGGCCGCGATCGACGAC
>JAQBPK010000191.1 GCA_028287565.1 Vulcanimicrobiota bacterium | reverse complement strand
GCGCGCGAGTACGCGGTGACGGTGCGCGACTCCGCCGAGTCGCTGCTGGCGATCGTCAACGACATCCTCGACTTCTCGAAGATTGAAGCCGGCCGCATGGAGCTGGAGGCCGTGCCGTTCGCGCCGGTCGTCGCGGTGGAGAACGCGACCGACATCCTCGCCGCGGCGGCGCGCAAGAAAGGGCTCTCGCTCTCCACGTACGTCGCGCCCGACGTGCCGCACCACGTGCTCGGCGACGCCGACCGGCTGCGCCAAGTGCTGCTCAACCTGATCGGCAACGCGGTGAAGTTCACCGCGCAGGGCAGCGTGACGGTGCGCGCGGTGGTCGACCGCGTCGACAAAGTCGACGGCGCGCGCACCGCGACGCTGCGCTTCTCGGTGACCGACACCGGCGCGGGGATCGCGCCCGAAGCGGCGGACCAATTGTTCGAGCCGTTCCGGCAAGCGGACCAGTCGACGCGCCGGCGCTACGGCGGCACGGGCCTCGGCCTGTCCATCTCACGCCGGATCGTGGAGCTGATGGGCGGCAAGATCGGCTTCGACAGCAGCCTCGGGCGCGGGTCGACGTTCTGGTTCACCGTCCCGTTTACGCGCGTCGCCGACGATCCGGCGATCGAGCGCGGCGACGCGCTGCGCGGCGCGCGCATCCTCGTCGTCGATCCGGAAGCGGTCGCGCGACAGGTCGTCGATCAGTATCTCCTCGCCTGGGGCGCGGTCGCATCGAGCACGGGGAACGCCGCGCACGCGCTGGAGCTGGCAAAAGCGGCGGCCGCACGGCGCGGCCCGTTCGACGTCGTCGTGGTCGACCGGCGCGCGGGCGGCGATGCGTTCGCGTTCGCGGCGCGGCTGCACGGCGTCGCGGGCTTCGAGACCGTCCCGATGATCCTCATCACCGGCAGCGACGAAGCCTCAAGTGCGCAGGATGCGCGCGCGAGCGGCTTTGCGGCCGTCGTGCGCAAGCCGATTCGGCAGAACGTGCTGCACGACGCGCTCGTCGCAGGCTTCGCCGGGGCCGCGGAGCCCGAGACGGCGGCGGCGCTCGATCCGGACGTGCTGCGCGAAGCGGCCGAACCGCGAGACGACGGCGGCGTGCTGGTGCTCGTCGCCGAGGACAACCCGGTGAACCGCAAGCTCGCGCTGCAGCAGCTCAAGAAGCTGGGCTATCGCGCGCACGCGGTCACCGACGGCCGCGAAGCGATCGACGCGGTCGCGCACGGCGACTACGATCTCGTGCTCATGGACTGCCAGATGCCGGAGGTCGACGGGTTCGAGGCGACGCGCGAGATCCGGCGCGCCGAGACCGCGCGCGGCGGCCACGTTCCGATCGTCGCCATGACGGCGAACGCGCTCGAGGGCGACCGCGAAGCCTGCATCGCCGCGGGGATGGACGACTACGTCGCGAAACCCGTCCAGCTGGCCGCGCTGCGCGCGCTGGTCGAACGGTTCGCGAACGGGGTTGGTGTGGGCGGATGAGTATGAGCAATGCCGGATAAGGACGTGCTCGACCTGACGCGGCTCGAAGAAGCGTTCGAGGACGACGTCACGGGGATCGCCGACCTCCTCGAGATGGCGCTCGAAACGGGGAAGAAGCACCGCCGCGCGATCGAGGCCGGGCTCGCCGCCGGCGACGCGACCGCCGTCGCGCGGGCGGCGCACGGCATCAAAGGCAGCGCCGGAAACATCGGCGCGAACGTCGTCTACCGCTTAGCCGCGGAGCTCGACGAGCGCGCGCGCACGGGCTCGCTCGAGGGCGCGCACGAGCGCGCCGGCGCGATCGACGCCGCCTACGCCCGCGTGGCGGAAGAGGTACGCGCCTACCGCGCGCGCGTGTCGTGAACTACATCGGCTTCGTCACCGTGTACGTCACCGACCAGGACCGCGCGCTCGCGTTCTACGAGACGATCGGCTTTCAGAAGACGTCGGACCGCCGGTTCGACGACGAGTACCGCTGGCTCACCGTCACGCCGCCGGGCGCGCAGACCGGCATCACGCTGCAGCAAGACGCGAGCCGCGCCGGCACGTGCAGCTTCGTCTACACGACCGACGACATCGGCGCGCTGTATGACCAGTGGAGCGAGAAAGGGATCTCGTTCACCGAACCGCCGGCGCCGCAGATGTGGGGCATCCAGGCGCTGCTCAACGATCCTGACGGCAACGACATCGTCGTCGTGCAGCCGCAGTAACGCGCGCTAGCTCGCCGGCCGCCCGACGCGCGTGCGCGCGTTGGTGTACCACACGAGACCCGGTCCGCCGTCGCGCTGCTTTCGGACGTACTTGCGCTCGGTGTAGTCGATCTCGACGCGCGGCGCGTGTTTTGCTTTGCTGTGCGTCGCGGCGAGGTCGGCTGCGGCGCTCAGATCGTCGTCCGCCGGATCGCCGCCGGGCGGCGCCTGCAGGATGACGTGCGAGCCCGGGATGCCGCGCGCATGAAACCACAGATCGTCGGGGCGCGCGATCCGGAACGTTACTTCGGCGTTCTCGCGCGGCGAGCGGCCGACGTAGATGCGTGCGCCGGACGGCCGTTCGAGGCGCAGCGGCGCGCGTCGCCGGCCCGCGGACTGCGCGGCGCGCTGGGGCGGACGGCCTTCGAGCTCGTCGAGATCCGCTTCGAGCTCCGGCAGCGTCGGC
>JAQBPK010000178.1 GCA_028287565.1 Vulcanimicrobiota bacterium | reverse complement strand
CTCTCTCGCCGGAACGGCTGGCGGAGCTGGAGCTCCACGCGAACGACGTTCGCGCCGGGATCATCCGCTCGCTGGTCGCCGCAGGTTCCGGGCACTCGGGCGGTTCGCTCGACATGGCCGACGTCTTCACCGCCCTGTACTTTCACGTGCTGCGCCACGATCCGAAGGATCCCGAGAAGGCCGACCGCGACCGCGTGCTGCTCTCGTGCGGCCACATCGCGCCGGTGCGCTACAGCGCGATGGCGTACGCCGGCTACTTTCCGGTCGAGGAGCTGCTGACGCTGCGCAAGTTCGGCACGCGGTTGCAGGGCCACCCCGAGCGCGTGAGCCTTCCCGGCCTCGAAACCACGTCCGGACCGCTCGGTGAAGGGCTCGCGCAAGGCACCGGCATGGCGCTGGCCGCGAAGATGGACGGCGCGGACTGGCGCACGTACGTGATCGCGTCCGACGGCGAGCACCAGTGCGGGCTGCACTGGGAAGCGATGATGACCGCCGCCAAGTTCAAGCTCGACAACCTGACGTGCATCGTCGACCGCAACGTGATCCAGATCGACGGCAGCACGGAAGACATCATGCCGCTCGAGCCGTTCGCCGACAAGTACCGCGCGTTCAACTGGGAAGTGTTCGAGTGCGACGGCCACGACATGCGCGCGATCGTCGAGACGATCGAGAAGGCGCGGCAGGTCAAAGACAAGCCGCAGGTGATCATCGCGCACACCGTGATGGGCAAGGGCGTCTCGTACATGGAAGGCGACTATCTCTGGCACGGCAAGCCGCCCAAGAAAGACGAAGCCGAGAAAGCGCTGCAGGAGCTGGCCGCCGCGCGTGAGCTGATCGGAGCCGGACACAATGGCTAGCACCGGCACGACGGCGAGCGCGGACGGCGCGGCCGCGGCGGCGATGCACCTGATCGACTACACGAACCCCGATGCGATCAAGCAAATCCCGACGCGCAACGGCTTCGGCGAAGGTTTGATCGAGGCCGGCCGCCGCGATCCGCAGGTGATCGCGATCTGCGCGGACCTCTCCGAGTCGACGCGCATGGAAGGCTTCAAGAAGCTGTTTCCCGACCGCTACATCGCGATCGGCGTCGCCGAGCAGATGCTCGTCGCGATGGCGGCCGGCATGGCGTCCACCGGCAAGGTTCCGTTCATCGCCAGCTACGCGATGTTCAACCCCGGGCGCTCGTGGGAGCAAGTGCGCACCACGATGGCGCTCAACGAGACCAACGTCAAGATCGCCGGCGCGCACGCGGGCGTGTCCGTCGGCCCCGACGGCGCGACGCACCAGGCGATCGAGGACATCGCGATCATGCGCGTGATCCCCAAGATGACGGTGATCGTGCCGTGCGACTCCGCGCAGACGAAGAAGGCGACGCTCGCGATCGCCGAGCGCTGGGGCCCGGCGTACCTGCGCTTCGCGCGCGCCGAATCCGCCGTCATCACCACCGGCGAGACGCCGTTCGAGATCGGCAAGGCGCAGACGTTCCGGGACGGCGGCGACGTCGCGATCGTCGCCTGCGGCATCCTGGTCTACAACGCGCTCGTCGCCGCCGAGGAGCTGGCCCGCGACGGCATCGCGTGCCGCGTGATCAACAACCACACGATCAAGCCGATGGACGAGCCGGCGATCGTCGCAGCGGCGCGCGACTGCGGCACGGTCGTCACCGTTGAGGAGCACCAGGTGCATGGCGGGATGGGCTCGCGCGTCGCGGAGATCCTGGCCGCGCAGCATCCCGTGCCGATCGAGTTCGTGGGCGTGCAGGACAAGTTCGGCCAGTCGGGCGCGCCGCAGGAGCTCGTCGAGCACTATGCGATGGGCGTCGCGTCCATCAAGGCCGCGGCGAAGCGCGCGTTGAGCAGAAAGCGCACATGAGCACCACGTTCGACACGTCGATCTTCAAGAGCTACGACGTTCGCGGGATCGTCGGAACCCAGCTGACGCCGGACCTCTTCTACCTGATCGGGCGCGCGTTCGTGCAAGCCCTCGGCCGAACGAACATCTGCATCGGGCGCGACATGCGCCCGTCGGGCACGGAGCTGCTCGAAGCGCTCACGCGCGGTGCCGTCGACGGCGGCGCCGACGTCACGCACATCGGGTTGATCTCGACCGACGCGCTGTACTTCGCGGTCGGGCACTACGGCTTCGACGGCGGCGTGATGCTCACGGCATCGCACAACCCCGCGCAGTACAACGGGCTCAAGTTCTGCCGCGAGGAGGCGCAGGCGATCTCGCTCGACACGGGCCTCGGCGACATTCGCGACCTCGCGCTGTCGGGCGCATTCACGGAGCCCGCGCGCAAAGGGACGGTGCGCGAGCGCGAGGTCCTCGACGACTTCGGCAAGCACTGCGTCTCGTTCATTCGCGACGTCACGAAGATCAAGCCGTACAAGATCGCGATCGACGCCGGCAACGGGATGGCCGGGCTGACGGTCCCGTACGTGTTCAAGTACCTGCCGCAGTGCGAGGTGATCCCCCTCTACTTCGAGCTCGACGGAACGTTCCCCAACCACCCCGCCTCGCCGATCGAGGACGAAAACAAGCTAGCCCTGCGCAAGGCGGTGCTCGACAACAACTGCGACCTCGGCGCCGCGTTCGACGGCGACGCCGACCGCATGTTCCTGGTCGACGAAAATGGCGGCTTCCCAGACGGCAGCATCGTGACCGCCGCCGTCGGCGTCGCGACGCTCAAGAAGTATCCCGGCTCGAAGATCCTCTACAACCTGATCTGCTCGCGCAGCGTGCCCGAGGCGGTGCTCGCGAACGGCGGCATCCCGGTGCGCTCGCAGGTCGGCCACTCGCTGATCAAACCGCAGATGCGCGCCGAGAACATCCCGTTCGGCGGCGAGCACAGCGGGCATTTCTACTTTCGCGAGAACTGGTTCGCCGACTCGGGGATGATCGCGCTGCTGCAGTGCCTCGACCTGTTCAGCGAGATCGACGGATCGATCACGCAGGCGATCGCGCCGTACAACACGCGCTTCCGCTCGGGCGAGATCAACCTCCCCGTCGCGGACGCCGACCGCGAGATGAAGCGCCTCGAGGAGCACTTCAAGGACGGCAAGATCGACCACATCGATGGCGTAACGATCGAGTACCCGGACTGGTGGTTCAACGTGCGCAAGTCGAACACCGAGCCGCTGCTGCGCGTCAACGTCGAGGGCGACACGCGTGACCTGATGGAGAAAGGCCGCGACGCGGTACTCGCCGTCATCAAAGGCTGACGAACTCGATAGGGCAGATGTTGAGGGTAGGTCCTCTGCTTGCGATCTTCTTTTCCGGGTTGCTCGTCGCCGCGTGTTCGAGTCACGCGCAGTCATCGCCGGCACAGGCACACCCTTCTTCAGCCGTTCAGGATCTATCGTCGTCCTCGGAGTGGGTGACCTACGGCCACGACTATGGAAATCAGAGGTACTCGCCGCTCTCCGAGATCACGCCGAACAACGCTTTGAGCCTCTTACCGGCGTACGTCGTCCAAACCGGCGTTCTCGGCTCGTTCGAGACGTCGCCGATCGTCTCAGGCGGCATGATCTATATCTCGACACCGTACGACGCCGTCGCAGCGATCGATGCGCGGACGGGAGACGTTCGCTGGAAGCGGCCTCCGCTGTCGGGGCATTTCAAGGTCTGTTGCGGCCCCGCCAGCCGAGGCGTGGCCGTTACGCACGACCTCATCGTGCTCGGACAGCTCGACGGCGTTCTGGTTGCGCTTGACCGCAGCAGTGGCGAGGTCCGCTGGGCAAAGGCCGTGGCGAACAACGATGCCGGGTACAGCATGACGATGGCTCCGCTGATCGTTGGAGACTCCGTCATCATGGGGCTCGGCGGCGGAGAGTTCGGGATTCGCGGATCGTTGAGTGCCTATGCGCTCACCGACGGCGCGTTGCGGTGGCGGTGGTATGCAACCGATCCGCAACATTGGTTCGGGCCCTCGAAACGGCTGCGCTCGGATTCCGGCCGGTTCGACGAACGCGAGTCGGCGCAGCTGCGCAAGAAATTCGCCGGGTCGTGGCAGCGCGGCGGCGGCGGGATCTGGACTACGCCGGCATACGATCCGAAGACGAACACCATCTACGCCGGAACTGGAAATCCGTGGCCGGATTACAACGGGCACGAGCGGCCCGGCGACAACCTCTTCACGGACTGTATCCTCGCGCTCGACGCTTCGACGGGAAAGATGAAATGGTATTTTCAACTCTCTCCGCACGACACGCACGATCACGATCCGGCGTCGCCTCCGTTTCTCTTCGAAACGGTCGATGAGGGCGGACGTCCGTTTCCGGCGGTCGGCGAGGCCGATAAAGACGGATTCCTCTACATCCTGAACCGCGAGACCGGCAAGCTCGTTCGGCGTTCACAAAACTTCGTAGAATCGAATTCGCTTGCGACGCACTCGAGCGCGTTTGAAGGTGGCGCCAGCTGGTCACCGGTTTCCTTCGATCCTCGCCTCGGCTACGCGATCGTAACCGCCGCCGAGCATGTACGGCCCGGCGTTGCAGCCGCCGGCAAGACCGGCTACGGAACCGTCTCAGCGGTCGACGTCGCGACCGGGAAGATCGTTTGGCAAGACACGTTCGATGAAGGTCTCGTAGGAGGCTCGGTGTCGACCGCGGGTGATGTCACGTTCATCGGAGAGGGAGGCGGTTACTTCGACGCCCTCGACACACGAACCGGTGCGCGCCTGTACCATTTCCAAACCGGCGCGGGCGTGAATGCTCCGCCTGTCGCGTTCGAGATCGACGGACACGAAAACGTCGCCGTGGCGTCCGGCGGCAATCAGCAGCTCGGAACGCTCACCGGCGACGCTCTCTTCGTGTTCAGGCTCCGCAGGTAGACGCGGAGCGATTAGCCTGCGGGACGCGCGTAGAACATCCGATTGATCTTCATTCGTCGCGCACTGCTCAGCCCGGCATGCTGCAGAATCTCGTCCAGTGCCGCAAAATCCGCGTCCGTGCCGTCCGGTTCGGCTTTGCGGAACTGGTCGAGCTGCACCTTCATTGAGCTTTGCGCGAGCATATCGACATGTTGTACGTCGAGGTAGTGGTTCATTCGCGCCATCTGCTGCTGGGTGGCGTGTTGCCAGACCGGGCGATTCTTGGGATCGGCCGGATCGAACATCGGATCGTACGAGTCTTCGATCGCCTTGAACACTTGCGCCCATCCGCGAACCACGGTACGCCGCTGAGCCACGAAGGTGTCCGGTTTGAGTGCATGGAGGTTCCCGGCAGACACCATTTCGTAGACCGCCGCCCGGAGATCGTCGATCGAGCGCGACCGCGTGTATGTTTGCAGCGCGCGCGATGCGCCTGCCGTATGAACGGTGACGTCATCCGTTGCCGGCGTCTGCGCAACAGCGCTCACCGGGCCTGCCAGCAAGAACGCGCTCAAGCACAGTGCGCACGTTGTCATCTTCGTCAGCATGGGCATCCTATCGTATCACTATCGACGGTTATGCTCCACGACGAATGATCTTTGCTATGGCTCAAGTTGCCGGCGTTTGCGTTCGTGGAGCTCGTGACGGTATTGACCGTATACCAGTTCGTGTCGCCGTTTACGCGGTATTGCGTCGGAATGCCGATGCTCATCGATCCGGTCCCGTACTGATTCTGATCGAGGCAAGCCCCGCTGTAGCTCTTGTCCTGATACGGAAACTGCGTACCGATACCGTCCACGTTCGTGAGAGCCTGCATCGGAGTTGGTCCCGTTTCGTGGTTGATGCCATTCTTGCATACGTAGATGCCGTTCGCCGAGTACTGGGCTTGAGCTTCTTGCACGTTTATGTTGTAGAAGTTCACATAGTTCGGCGTCGCGTACACGTTCGCGTAGAATCCGATGTCCGAATAGCCCTGGGTGTGGAGACCCTGAGGTACATTCCAGTTTCCGATCGTCGGAGCGATGACGGTGAAGATGATCGATTGGGAATCGCAATCTGGTTTGAAACCGTGTACGATCACCGTCGCTGTACCGGCCCTCGATCCTGCCTTGAACACCACGCTGCTGCCTGTCCTCGAACTGAGCGAACCACCGCCTACTAATGACCAAAAGGACCCGTATTCCGTTATCATGTTGACTTCCTCGCCGACGCCGATCGTTACGCGGTCGTCCGTCGCGTACGGCGTCTGATACACCGTCGAGGAATAGATGCCGCATGGGCCGATGGATCCGCATGGGTTGATCGACGGGCCTGTACTACATACCGACTGGGGTGTGATTCGGACCTTCCCGCCTTGTCGATAATCTTGTGCGGATGACGGAACCGCCGATCGCGTTCCGCCGCCGCCGGCGCAGGCGGCCAGCATCGCGCTCGCGATGACGAATACCAGCGCGCGAAATGGCGCCGTTTTCATGAAGACACCCTCACCACACCCTCCAAAGACTGGTTTACGCCAGCTTATCAAACGGCTTTAGAGTCCGTCAACCCGTGCGTTCATCCGACTATCGGCCACAACTGAAAATGTGCGGTCGGGAGGAAAGCGCACTTCGCGCCGCGGGGCGGTTCTCAGTTCGCGATAGCGATCTGCGCGTTCACCTCGACGGCCGGTCCGCTCGTCGGGTCGGTGACGGGCTTGGGCGGCGGGTCGCCCATCGTGAACTCGTTGATCGCACCCTGCTTGAACACCAGACACAAACTTGAGCCGCCGTAGCTGAAGCACCCGAGCTCGTCGCCCTTCGCGAGCTTCTGGCCGATCGCAACCTCGATCGTCACCGAGGATATCTCGGTGATGCCGATCGGGATCACGCGCACCATGCTGATCACCGGGTCGTCGCTCTCCACGAACACCAAGCCGCGCGTGTTGACGGCGGCGTAGTAGCCTTCGGAGAGAACGTCGCGACTGGGAAGATCGTTTGGCAAGACACGTTCCATGAAGGTCTCGTAGGAGGCTCGGTGTCGACCGCGGGCGATGTCACGTTCATCGGAGAGGGGGGCGGTTACCTCGACGCCCTCGACACACGAACCGGTGCGCGCCATACCATTTCCAAACCGGCGCGGGCGTGAATGCTCCGCCTGTCGCGTTCGAGATCGACGGACACGAAAACGTCGCCGTCGCGTCCGGCGGCAATCAGCAGCTCGGAACGCTCACCGGCGACGCTCTCTTCGTGTTCAGGCTCCGCAAGTAGACGCTGAGCGATTAGCCTCCGGGACGCGCGTAGAACATCCGATTGATCTTCGTTCGCCGCACGCTGCTCAAGCCGGCCTGTTGCAGAATCCCGTCGAGCATCGTAAAATCCGCGTCCGTGCCGTCCGGTTCGACTTTGCGGAACTGGTTGAGTTGCGCCTTCATTGAGCTCTGCGCGAGCAAATCGACATTTTGTACGTCGAGGTAGTGCGTCGCGCGCGCAATCTTCTGCTTGTTCGCGGCTATCGCCGCCGCGGCCGCTGCTCGCGCGTTCGGATCCGGTATATCCTGCGGATCGGGGAGATGCCAGTGGGGGCGAACGTTGGGATCATTCGGATCGTACGTCGGATCGTACGAATCGTCTATCACTTTGAAGAGTTGCGCCCATCCGCGGACGATCGTTCGGCGCTGAGCAACGAACGTATCCGGTTTGAGCGCATGCAGATTCCCGGCAGCCTGCATTTCGAACACCGCCGACCGGAGGTCTTCGACCGAGCGCGAGCGCCCGTAAGCTTGTACCGCACGGGAAGCACGGCCAACGTGAACGGTGATGTCGTCGGTCGATGTTGTCTGGGCCGTGGCGGAAAGCGGCGCTGCTATCAAGAGCGCGCTCAAACAAATGGCGTAGGTCGTTTTCGTCATCCTAGAAACCCACCGTAGGACTACCGACAGTCGTGCTCCACGAAACATGATCCTTGCTGTGACTCAAGTTGCCTGCTGCCGTCGCGGTCGTGTTGCTCGCGATATTGTTCACCGGATACCAGTTGTTATCACCGTTTACCATGTATTGCGTCGGAATACTGATGTTCATCGAGCCGTCCTGGTTCTGATTCACACCGGCACAATACCCGCTATAGCTGGTGTCCGTATTCAGAATGGTCGAACCGATCCCGTCAACCTGCCCCGTCGCCTGCACGGGAACCGGCCCGTTCGCCTCGTGCACGATGCCGTTCTTGCACGCGTAGGGGCCCGTCGCCGTGTACGTCGCCTGAGCTTCTTGTACCCAGGTATTGTAGAAGTTGACATAGTTCGGCGTCTCGTAGATGTTCGCTTCGAATCCGATATCTGCGTAGCCCTGGCTATGTAAGGTCCGCAGGACATTGTAGTTTCCGACAGTCGGAGCAATGACGGTGAAGATGATCGACTGCGAATCGCAAGCCGGTTTGAAACCATGTGCGATCACGGTCGCCGTACCGGCCCTCGATCCCGCCTTGAATGTCACGCTGCTGCCTGTCCGCGAACTGAGCGACCCACCGCCTACTAATGACCAAAAAGACCCGTAGTCCGTTGTCATGGTGACTTCTTCGCCGACGCCGATTGTTACGCGGTCGTCCGTCGCGTACGGCGTCTCATGCACCGTCCACGAATAGATGCCGCACGGACCGATGGATCCGCATGGGTTGATCGATGGGCCCGTACTACACACCGACTGCGGTGTGATTCGGACCTTTCCGCCTTGTCGATAATCTTGTCCGGACGACGGAACCGCCGATCGCGTTCCGCCGCCGCCGGCGCAAGCGGCCAGCATCGCGCTCGCGATGACGAATACCAGCGCGCGAAATCGCGCCGTTTTCATGAAGACACCCTCACCACACCCTCCAAAGACTGGTTTACGCCAGCTTATCAAACGGCTTTAGAGCCCGTCAACCCATGCGTTCATCCGACTATCGGCCACAACTCAATGTCCGGGGAGAAAGGCGCACCGTCACGCGGGGGCGGTCTCAGTTCGCGATAGCGATCTGCGCGTTCACCTCGACGGCCGGTCCGCTCGTCGGGTCGGTAACGGGCTTGGGCGGCGGGTCACCCATCGTGAACGCGTTGATCGCACCCTGCTTGAACACCAGACACAGGCTCGAGCCGCCGTAGCTGAAGTACCCGAGCTCGTCGCCCTTCGCGAGCTTATGGCCGATCGCAACCTCGATCGTCACGGAGGATATCTCCGTTATGCCGATCGGGATCACGCACACCATGCCGATCACCGGGTCGTCGCTCTCGATGAACACCACGCCGCGCGTGTTGACCGCGGCGTAGTAGCCTTCGGAGAGAACGCCGCTCGGATCCCAGCCGGCCGACTCCGCGTCGCTGAACATCAGCCCGTTGACGATGCGCGCGTCGCGCACGGTGCCGTCGATCGGCGAATGCCAGCGGTGGTAGTTTCCGCCGCTCAAGAACACCTGGACCACGTCGCCGCCCACGAACAGGTCGGTGTACTGGCTGTGGTCGAGCATGTCGACCAGCGAGAACGGCTCGCCCTTGAGCCAGAACTCGTCCACGCGCTGCACGCCGCGCGCGATCGACACCAGGTTGCCGTCGTTCGCCGACACGATAACCTTCGGATCGCCCGGTGACGCGACGGGTCGCTTCTTCGGTTTGATCTGGCGGTGGAAGAAATCGTTGTACGACGTCCAGCCCCAGTGCGGAAGGTTCGGGTCGTGGATGAAGTCGTCGAGCTGAAACTCCTTGACGGCCGGCCGCGACAACCATCCGTCCGCATCCGTGTTGAGGACGCTCGTGCTTGCGCCGCTATTGAGATACGCGCACCACTCCTGGAGAATCTTCTGGATCGCATCGTTGAACGAGCGATTGCGGAAGATCGACTCGCCCGCGGGCGTCATCATCATGTACCCGAACAGCGACGACATCGGAAACGTGTTGCGCAGGTTCTTGTTCACGTTGTACGCGGGCGCCAGCGTGGTGATGAGGTCGAGCGCGCTCAGCAAGTCGTCGACGTCCTTGACCGCCGGCTGATCGGGCGACTGCGGCAGCTCGATCGCTTGGCGAATCATCTCCACCGTGAACATCCGCACGATCGCGTCCGCGTCGATCAGCGCCGCCAGCGCTTGGACGGCCGGGCTCGAGATCTGCGCCCGGCCGGCCGCCTGCACGGCGTCGATTTTCGGCTTGAGATCGCGGTGGAATGCGCTCAGGCCCTCGTTGCTCTTCGGCAAGTGGTGTGCGAAAGCACGGATCATGACACCCTCTTTCAGAGGCGGCGTCAGATCGCCGCACAACCTGTATACTGCTTCATCCCTTTGGTTATCTCCTCCTCCAAGATAAGCTGTCTACGTGAACGATCCACTCGAAAGCTATCGCGGCGCGCGCGACGACGTCGTCGCGTGCCTAGAAGCGCTGCGCGAGCTGCTCGGCGCGGAATCCGCGCGCCGGCACGATGGATCCGAGGACGCGGAAGCGCTCGCGCGCACGGTCGCGCGCTTGCGCGACGGGCGGTTCGTGCTCGCGGTGGTCGGCGAGTTCTCCAGCGGCAAGTCGTTCCTGCTCAACGCGCTGCTCGGCAAGGTGGAGTTCGAGGAGCGGCCCGGCGGCAAGCGCATCGCGGGCCTGCTCGCGACCGACATCAACCCGTCGACCGCGACGATCACCGAGCTGTCCTATTCGCCCGATGAGACCGCGACGGCGATCTTCGCGAACGGCCGCGAGGAACGCATCCCGCTGGGGCGCCTCGCGCGCTTCGTGGCCGTCGCGGAAGAGGGCAAGCTGCACGACGCGACCGATGCGGACGACTCCGGCGCGCCGGTGCTCGTGCGCGTCGCCGTCGACTCCGCGTTCTTGCAAGGCGGGTTCGTCGTCGCCGACACGCCCGGGCTGGCGTCGATCAACCCCGCGCACCGCCGCGCGACGCTGTCGTATCTGCCCGGCGCCGACGCCGTGCTCTACCTGATCGATACGCAGCAGCCGTTCACGGAAGGCGACGCGTCGTTCCTCGGCATCGTGCGGCGCTACATCGAGTCGGTGTTCATCGTGCAGACGAAGATCGATCTGTGGCGCATGGCTGAAGGCTCGCGTCCTTCGACGGGCTCAGGACAGGCTACGGAAGCATGGCAGGCCGCTGCGCATCGCATCGTCGCGCAGGCTGCAAAGCATGCGCCCGGGACGCCCGTGTTTCCGCTGTCGGCGCGCGAGTACGCCGAAGGCTTGCTGCGCCGTGACGACGCGCTGATCGCGCAGAGCCGCTTCCCCGAGTTTCTGAGCGCGCTCGACGCGTCGCTCGTCGCGACGACGGGCCGCTCGCGCCTGCGCCGCGCCGCGGGCGAAGCGCGCCGCATCGCGACGCGCACCGCCGACGTGCTCGCGTTCGACGCGGACGCGCTCGAGACGCCGCCGGACGAGCTGCGCGCGCGCCGCGACGCGGTCGCGCCGGCGCTCGACGCGTTCGACGCAGCCGCAGACGCAGCCCGGACGCGGTTGAACGACGCGGGCGCGAGCCTCGCGCAAACGACACGCGCGCGCGGCGCCGAGACGCGCAACGCGCTCGCGCGCACGCTGATGCGCGCGTTCGACACGGCGGACGTCGCGCGGCTGCGCGACCGCGCGAAGCTCCACATCTTGGTCGACGACGTGCTGGCCACGGCCGTCGGACGCTTCGCCGCGGACGCCGCCGAGCTCGTCGCCAAACGCCTGCGCGATGAAGCGAAGAGCGCGTCCGCGTCGGTCGTCGCCGCGGCCCGTGACGCCGACCGCGATGCCGTTCTGGCGCCGCTGCTCGACGGGATCGCCGCCGAACGACTTCCGGTCACCGAAGACGCCGCGCGCGCGTTCGGCGCCGACGCGTCGAGCGGCGCCTGGAGCACCGACCTCGAGACCGGCCTGCGCAGCTCGATCGTGCTCGGCGCGCTCGGCGGCCCGGCCGTCGGTCTGGTGGACGCGATCGCGCGCCGCTTCGCCGCCGCACCGCCCGATTCGTACATGAAGCGCGAGCTGCTCGCCGATCTGGACGCGGGCATCTATCCCGCGTTCGACGCCGAGCTGGAAGCGTACGTCGACGGCATCGCATCGAAAGTCGACACGATCGCGCGCGCGCTCGCGACGCGTGTCGCCGCGCTGGCGCCGCGCGTGCGCGCCGAAGCCGTGGGCCCGCTCGACCGCGCGCTGGAAGCGCA
>JAQBPK010000177.1 GCA_028287565.1 Vulcanimicrobiota bacterium | reverse complement strand
CGCTCGCCGCGTCGCCCGCGACGCGCACCGTCGCGTGCAGCGGGATCGCGTCCACCTTGACCGGGTTGAGGCGCGGGATGCGGCGCGGGATCACCTTCGTGAACGTCGCCGCGGTCATCGAGCAGATGATCAGCCCGAGCACGCCGATGTACGCGGCGCTGTGATAGATGTTCGACAGGTCCAGCCGCGCGATCAGCCGCGCAATCGGCGGCGCGTAAGCGCTCGCGTAGAACGCCGCGTCTTTGCCCTGTTCGATCACGACCCCGATCAGCGTGAGCAGTGCCCAGATCGCGAGCAATGAGACGCCGAAGGGGATGTGCGCGAACAGCCGGACGAGGTCGTTCCAGCTCTCACGCAGCCCCGAGAGCGTGCGCGGTGCTAGGCCTCCGCCGCTTCGCGCTTCCACCGCTTCTCCATCCACACGATCAGCCAGATCGACGACTCGAACAGCACGTACATCGGGGCAGCGATCAGCGTCATGGTGACGGGGCTGCCGTCGGGCGCGAGCACCGCGCCGGCCACGAGCATGCCGAAGCCGATGTACTTGCGGTACTTGCGCAGCAGCGTGCTGTTGATCAGGCCGATGCGCGCGAGCAGCAGCATCACGACCGGCGTCTGGAACACGATCGCGAACGCGAGCAGCATCAGCAAGACGAGGTTGAGCGTGTTCTCGATGCCGTACGTCGCAACGGCGATCTTCTGCGTGAAGTAGTCGAGGCCGGCGATCGCGCGCGGGATCACGAGAAAATGCGCGAACGCGATCCCGCCCAGCGCGAGCACGAACGACGGCGCGATGTAGCTGTACACCGCACGCCGCGTGCGCGGGTGCACCGCCGGCACGACGAACATCCACACTTGGAACAGGATGACGGGGAGCCCGAGCACGATCGCGCCGTAGATCGACAGCTTGAAGATCGCCCACAACGCGTCGCCGGGGCCGAACGCGTGGAGTTGGACGTTGCCGAAGTACAGATGCGTCAGCCACGGGATCGCGAGCTGCGCGGGATAGAGCAGCAGGATCGCCAGCGCACCGATCGTGACGACGCAAACGAACAGCCGGTTCCGGAGCTCCCGCAGGTGCTCCGTGAACGGCATCTCTTTCTGGTCCCAGTCGATGTCGCGCTCGCGTTTTTCGTCGTCGAGCGGAGACCGCTCCGCGAGCACCCCTGCTACCTAGTGGTCGAGAGGTCGGGCGACGGTCGTGGGGCCTGGGGTTCCGGTCTGGGGGTCGGGGACGATCGTCGGCTGGCCGACGCCGTTCACGGCCGTGCTCGTCGACGCGGCGGCCGACTCGGCCTCGGCGCGCTTGCGGGCCTCTTCACGGGCGCGCTCGGCGGCCACGTCGGCGTCGGCCTGGCCGACCATGAACTCTTTCTTGGCCTGGCCGGCGCTGCGCGCGAGCTTGGGGAGCTTGTCGGCCCCGAAGATCAGGATCGCGACACCGACGACTGCGGCGATTTCGATGGGTGAGAACATACGGGTCTCCGACTTTAGAGCAGGGCGTCCGCGAGCGCGGTGAGTTCGGCGAGGGCCGGGGCATTTCCAAGCGGCGCGAGCGCCTGTTTCGCTCGTTCGACGTAGCCCGCGAGGACGGCTTCCGTCTTCACCAAGCCCCCATGGGCGCCGATCCCGGCGACGATCGCCGCGACGTCCTCGGGGCGTTCGTCCTCGGCCGCGAAGAAACGTTCGACGGCCGAGCGGAATTCCCGATCGCCGCCTGCGAGCGCGAGCACAAGCGGCACCGTCATCTTGCGCTCGCGCAGGTCGTTGCCCACGGGCTTGCCGAGCGTCGCCTCGTCCGCGGTCAGGTCGAGGAGGTCGTCGCGCATCTGGAACGCGATCCCGTACGCCGTTCCGAACTCGCGCAGCGCCTTCACGGCGAACGGTCCCGCGCCGGCGGCCAGCGCGCCGCACTCGGCGGACGCGGCAAACAGCGAGGCCGTCTTCTTCGCCGCTATCTCCACGTACGCCGCAAGCGTCGTGTCCGGATCGGCGAGCGCCTTGAGCTGGAGCACCTCGCCGTCCGTGATGTCGGCGAGCGTCGAGCTGAGGATGTGCGGGATGGGGCGCTCGTAATCCGCGGTGACGTTCTTGAAGATCCAGGCGAACAGGTAGTCGCCCGCCAGCACGCTGATCCGGTTGCCGAAGTCCACCGCCGTGGCGTTGACGCCGCGCCGGGTTACGGCGCCGTCGACCACGTCGTCATGGATGAGCGTCGCGACATGGATCAGCTCCATGAAGGCGGCCAGGCGCAGGTGGTCCTCGGCGCGACCGCCGGCCGCCTCGGCGGCGAGCAGCGTGAAGCGCGGCCGCAAGCGCTTTCCGCCGGCCGCGAGCATCCGCCGCACGGCCTCGGTGATCAGCTCGTTGTCCGTCGCGAACGAGGAGCGGAAGAACTCTTCGACCATCGCGTACAGGTCGCGGTCGTCGGCCCGCGCCGCGCTGAGCATCACGCGGTCCCCACGTGCACGGCGATCGCCCCGAAGCCCAGCGGGATCGTGCGCACCTCGCGGAACCCGGCGGTGCGGAAGCGCTCGGCGAGCCCGTCGGCGTCCGGGAAGTTGGTCAGGGAGTTTGGCAGGTAGCGGTAGGCGGTCTTCGAGCCGCCGACCAGCCCGCCAACGAGCGGGACGACGCCGTAGAAGTACAACCCGAACAGGCGCCGCACGAGCGGGTTCGCGGGCTTGGTGACGTCGAGGTTGACGAAGCGCGCGCCAGGCCGCAGAATGCGCCGGGCCTCGCGCAGCGTCCCGACCACGTCCACCACGTTGCGCATCGAGAAGCCCATCGTCGCGCCGTCGAAGCTCGCGTCCTCGAAGGGCAGCCGCGTCACGTCGCCCTCGACGAAGTCCGCCCGCGCCTGCGGGTCTTCGCGTTTGGCGCGGGCGCGGGCGCCGTCCAGCATGGGCGGCGTGAAGTCGACCCCGACGACCTGCAGGGCCGGGTCGGTCCGCAGCAGGTGGAACACGAGGTCGCCGGTGCCGCAGCACAGGTCGGCGATGCGCCCACCACGCGGCGCCGCAAGCTCCGCCACGGCGCGGCGGCGCCAGGACTCGTCCACGCCCGCGGTGAGGAGCCTGTTCGCCCGGTCGTAGCGCGGCGCGATCGCCGCGAACATCTCGCGAACGTAGGCGCCCTTCCCGGCTGGGTCCGTGACCATCCCGCCCATCTTAGACGAGCGGACCATGCCGCCCTCATGCCTTGGTCGCTAGAACCAGCCCTTGCGCTTGAAGTAGATCATCAGGATCGCCAGTGCAAGCACTTGCGAGCCGATCCCGAGGTAGAGGAACGAGCCGAGCTTGTCGATGTGGTTGACCATCCAGCCGAAGTTCTGGCCGAAGAAGCCCGTCAGGTAGCTCAGCGGCAGAAAGATCGTCGCGATGGTGGTGAGCTGCTTGGACACTTCGCCTTGGCGGTGCGCTTCGGACGAGAGATGGATGTCCAGCGTGCTGTTGAGCAGGTCGCGGATCGAGTCGATCTGGTCGGTCACGCGCAGCGCGTGGTCGTACACGTCGCGAAAGTAGGCGATCAGCGCCGGGTCCAGCGGCGCGAGATCGCCGCGCACGAGCGGCGAGACGATGTCGCGCACCGGCGACACGGCGTGGCGCAGCGACACGAGATCGCGCTTGAACGCGAGCACCTCGCGCAGCACGCGCTGCGGCCGGTTGCGCTCGCTGCCGAGCACGCGGTTCTCGAGCGCGACGAGCCGCTCGTCGTACTCCGTGGCGACGGGATGGTAGCCGTCGACCACCACGTCGAGGATCACGTACAGCAATCCGGTCGACGTGTGCGGGATCGAGTTCTTCGAAAGCCAGCGCCGTTCGATCTCGTCGAGTGCGAACACCGGGTGCGCGCGAATGGTGACGACGAAGTTCTTGCCCACGAAAACCGCGATCTCGTGCAGCACGAGCTTCTTCTGATCGTCGAGCGTCGACGCGTGCAGCACGACGAGCCAGTAGGTGTCGTAGCTCTCGATCTTGGGACGTTCGTGGACCAGCGCGGCGTCCTCCACCGCCGTGGGGTGCAGCGAGAACTCTTCCTGCAGCAGCTGCAGATCGTCTTGCGTCGGCTCGGCGAGGTCGAACCACACGAAGTTGTGCTCGTCTTTGAGCAGATCCGAGATCTCGTGCGGGTCCTTGAGCGCGCGCGCCGTGTCCTTGCCGGTGAAGATCATGCAGCGCGACTCGTGCTCTTCGGAGATCGCGTTCGTCGCCGGGACCGGACGGTCGGGGCGGCGCAGGATCACGCCGCGACCCCGAGGCCCAGGATGCGGCGCGCGTTCGCGTCGGCGCGCGCGATCACGGTCGCGACGTCGACGCCGAGCACGTCCGCGACGACGCGTGCCGTGTCGGCGACGAACGCGGGCTCGTTGCGCTTGCCGCGGTGCGGCATCGGCGCGAGATACGGGCAGTCGGTCTCGAGGACGATCGCGTCGAGGCCGACGTCCTTCACCGCGTCGCGCAGCGGCTGCGCGGTCTTGAACGTCACGACGCCGCCGATCCCGAGCACGAGCCCGAGCTCGCCGGCGAACACGCGCGCTTCATCGCGCGTGCCGGTGAAGCAGTGCACGATCCCGCGCTGCGCGCGCGCGTCGTAACCGCCGCGCAGGCACGTAACGAAGTCCTCGTGCGCCTCGCGCTGGTGGAACACGAGCGGAAGACCGCGCTCGCGCGCGTAGCGCAGCTGCTGCGCGAACACGCGCCGCTGCACGTCGCGCGGGCTGTGGTCGTAGTGGTAGTCGAGCCCGGTCTCGCCGACCGCGACGACGCGCTCGCCGTAGCGCTCGCGCAGCGCGTCGAACGCAGCGGCGATGTCGTCCGGCGCGTCCTTCGCTTCGTGCGGGTGGATGCCGACCGTCGCGAGCAGGCCGTAGCTCTCAGCCGTGTCGCAGGCCCGGCGGCTATCCTCCACGTCACATCCGACCGTGACGATCGCGTCGACCCCGCGCTCGCGCGCTCGCGCCAGCATCGCCTCGCGATCCTCGTCGAACGCCCGGTCGTGGACGTGGGCGTGCGTGTCGATCATGGTGAACCCTTAGGCCTTCCGTGCAGTTGTTCCCCGAGCGTGCCGATCGCCGCAATCGACGCCTCCTCCCCGCGGCGCTGATCTTGTCCCTCCTCGTCCACCTCGCGGGCGGCGGCGTCTGGGGCTTGTTCGGCCATAACATCGCGCCCGCGATCGCGAAGCTGTTTCCGCGGCCGTCGCCTACGCCCGAGCTGGTCGCGATCTCCGACGCGATCACGATCGAAAAGCGCTCGGTCCCGCGGCCCGCTGTGGCCGCGCGCACGAAGCAGCCGCGCCGCCCGCAGCCGCGGCGGCTCGCGCAGCTCCCCGCGCTGCAAACGATGCCGGTGCCCACGCTCGCACCCGTCCCGACCGCGGCACCGACGGCGGTACCGACCACCGAGCCGACCTATCGCCCCGAGCGCGGCACGATCCATCATGCGCGCGCGGAGCCCACGCCGGCCCCCGCACGTCCGCGTGACGCGCCACAGCAGCAGCAGTCTGCGAAGAACGGGTTCTCATCGCAGCAATTGGCCGCGCTCGACGCGCAGTTCAGCCGGACGATCGCGCAAGCGCAG
>JAQBPK010000163.1 GCA_028287565.1 Vulcanimicrobiota bacterium | reverse complement strand
GCCGACGGCGCGAAGGTCGCGCACTTCTGCTCGATGTGCGGCCCGCATTTCTGCTCGATGAAGATCACGCAGGACGTGCGCGAGTACGCGGAGCGCGAGCGCGGCATGGCCGAGAAAGCTGCGGAATTCCTGGCAAGCGGCGCGGAAGTGTACGTTCCTGCAGAGCATGCTGTGGGCCGCGAGGCAGCGGACTCGACGGCGTAAGACGCGAATCTTGCGGGCGATGATTCTCGCTCGCGTATTCACCGCGACGGCTGGTTGCGTCGTCCTCGGCGCAGCCGTCGCCGCGTGCTCCGGCTCGTTCGGGTCGGGGTCCGGCATGCCGAACACCCTGTCGTCGCCGAGCTTCGGCGGCCCCTCGGCAGCGCCGACGCCGCCGACGTCATCGAGCGTGATCCTCACGTACGGCGAGAACGCCGGCTTCCAGACGCTGCCCGAGGTGGGCGGATACGGCGGCGCGGTGGCGTTCCCGAAAGCGCCCGAGCCCACGGCGGCGCCGGCGTCGAAGTCCAAGGCCAAGAACGGGAGCCCCGAGCCCGCGGCCGCGCCGACCGCGGTCGCCGTCTCGATCGGCGCGACGCTTTCGATCGTGAAGCCGCAAGACGGCCCCGACCTGAACTTCGTGAGCGGCAAGGGCAAGCGCAAGCGGTCCCGCGAGCAGCCGGCGCGGGCGCTCGCATACGTCACGCTCCTGCCGACGCACGACGCGACGCTCGAAAGCTATCCGCGCATCCAGCTCGACATCCCGCGCGAGATCGCCTCGCAGTACCGCGACGGCGAGTTCGGCCTGGCGCTGTGGAACTCGGGCGAGAAGGACGCGAAATACCGCCTTGCCGTCGCGGAGCTCGACACGATCGCGACCCCGCCGCCGATGCGCGTGACCACCGCGGCCCCCGTGCCGGCCGCAAGCCCGGGCGCGTCGGCCAAGCCCGGCTCCTCGGCGGCGCCGACCCAATCGCCCGCGACGCTGGTCTCCACCCCGCGCCCCGGGACGTCCGGCTCGCCGTTGCCGGGAGGCTCGCCGGGCATCAACGGGCCGGCCGTACCGGCTGCATCGCCGACGCTGCCGCCGGCACGGCTGCTGTTCTCCGGCACGGCCGCCACGCTCAAGTTGGTCGCCAACCGGCCGGCGGTCTTCGCGCTGTACGCGCTGCCGCACCCGTCGATGACGCCGGTGCCCAAGGCGTCCGGCTCGCCGGGATCCGCATCGGCGGGCTCACCGCGCCCGGCCGCCTCCGGCTCGCCGCACCCGTCCGCGTCCGGCTCGCCCGCGGCGGCGGCCGGCGCGAGTGCAGCGCCCTTGCCGGGACCCACGAAGTCGCCGTAGCGGCTACTCTTCCCCTGCTGGGCGGCCCGGCGAGGGCCGCGCGTACGTTTGCGCGCGTCCGGCAAAGAGCGGCAGATGAAGCAACAGGACGCCATCGCCCTTCTCAAGGCGGACCACAAGAAAGTCAAAGAGCTCTTCGGTCAGGTCGAAGACACGTCCGAGCGTGCGAAAGCGCAGTTGCAGCGGCTCGGCGACGAGATCTGTCGGGAACTGACGGTTCACACGCAGATCGAAGAGCAGATCTTCTATCCCGCGATTAAAGAGCGCGTCGAGCGCGGCCACAAGGAAGAGAAAGACCAAGTCCTTGAGGCGTACGAAGAGCACGCCGCCGCGAAGAAAGTGATCGAGGACATCCAGGCCGTCGACGCGAGCGACGAGTCGTACAAGCCGAAGATCACCACGCTCAGCGAGCTCATCGATCATCACGTAAAGGAAGAAGAGAAAGAAATGTTCCCGAGCGTGAAGGAGCTGTTCGACGAAGAGGAGCTCGTCGAGCTTGGGCAGCGCATGGCCGAGCTCAAGACCCAGTTGCAGGAGCAACCGGCGCAAGCGTAACGCTCGCTCTCCCGCTGAGGGAGTGAGGTGGTTTCCCCTTTTATGGTCTGGGGGTATCGCTTCACTCCCGATGCGAGTTCTTGGAGTGAACGCGGTATTTCACGATCCGGCTGCGGCGCTTGTCGTGGACGGCCGGATCGTCGCTGCAGCTGAGGAAGAGCGTTTCACGCGGCGCAAGCACGGCAAACCGTGCGTGCCGTTCTCGACGTGGGAGCTGCCCGAACAATCCGCGCGCTGGGCGCTTCGGTACGGTAACGTACGTCCGAGCGATCTCGACGCCGTCGCGTACTCGTACGATCCCGAGCTCGCACCGCCTGACGGCGCGGAGCTGCACGAGAACGAGTACGAAGCGCTGCGCACGTACTTCGTGCGCAGAGCGCCCGGATTTCTTGCGACGCTGCTGCCGGGGCTCGACCGGGTGAAGGTGCGCTACGTCGCGCACCACGTCGCGCACGCGGCGTCGGCGTACCTCGCCGGCCCGTACCGCGACTGCGCGGTGATGGTGATGGACGGCCGCGGCGAGCAGACGTCGTATTTGGCGGGCGTCGTGCGCAACGGCGAGCTCGAGGTGCTGCGGCGCGTCGCGATCCCGCACTCGCTGGGCCTGCGGTACGAGGAGCTGACCACGCACGTCGGCTTCATGCGCAGCTCGGATGAGTACAAGGTGATGGCGCTGGCGTCGTACGGCAAGCCGCGCTGGCTGCGCGAGATGCGCGCCGCGATGCACCACGACGGCGACGGCGGCTTCGAGGCGCTACCCGTCGACTTCGCGCGCTTCGTACCGGCGCGCGAGGAAGGGGAGGCGTTCGCCGACGGGCACGCCGACCTCGCGGCCAGCGTGCAGGACGCGCTGCAAGAAACGATGCTCGAGCTCGCACACTGGCTCCACGCGCGCACCGGAATGAAGGCGCTCGTGATGGCGGGCGGCGTCGCGCTCAACGTCGTCGCGAACTCGTACGTCGCGGAGAAAGGTCCGTTCGAGCACGTCTGGGTGCAGCCCGCCGCCGGCGACGCCGGGACGGCGCTCGGCGCGGCGCTGTACGTCGCCAAGTCGATGGGCGACGACGTGCGGCCGATGGGCTCGGCGGCGCTCGGGCGCGGCTGGAACGACGCGGAGATCCAGCAGTCGCTCGACACGGCGAACGTGCACTACACGCGCCCGCGCGACATCGCCGAAGCGGTCGCGCAGGTGATCGCCGACGACGGCATCGTGGCGTGGTTCCAGGGCCGCAGCGAGTACGGCCCGCGCGCGCTGGGCCACCGCTCGCTGCTCGCGAATCCCAAGCACGCCGACACGCTGCGCCGCCTCAACGACGTGAAGGGCCGCGAGCAGTTCCGCCCGGTCGCGCCGATGACGCTGCTCGAGAAAGCGCCGGACATGTTCGACGGGCCGTTTCCGTCGCCGTACATGCTGTTCGTCCACACCGTGAAGCCGGGCTGGGACGACGCGCTGCGCGCCGTCATTCACGTCGACGGCACCGCGCGCGTGCAAACCGTCGACCGTGCGGAGGAGCCGCTCGTCGCTCGCATGCTCGACGAGGTCGCGCGCAAGACCGGCGTACCGGTCGTCGTGAACACGTCGCTGAACACCGCCGGCCGGCCGATGGTCGACAGCCCGCGCGACGCGCTCGAATGCTTCGGCTCGGCGCCCGTCGACGCGCTCGCGATCGGGCCGTTTCTTCTCAAGCGCGAGAGCTTCGCGCGCGGCTCCGCGGACGTCTCGGCCGTAGCGTAACCGCCGTGATCGACATCGTCATCCCGACGATCGGGCGTAGTTCACTACGGGCGCTTCTCGCCTCGATCGCGCGCGCGAGCGGGCCGCGTCCGGAGCGCATCATCCTGGTCGACGACCGCCGCGACCGCGGCGCGCCGCTCGAAGTGGGCGAGCTCGACGCGGACATGCGCGCGCGGATCTCGGTGCTTGCCGGAAAAGCGGCCGGACCGGCCGCCGCGCGCAACACGGGCTGGCGCGCCTCGCGCGCACAGTGGATCGCGTTCCTCGACGACGACGTCGTGGTGAGCGAGACCTGGCTCGACGACCTCGCGCGCGACTTGCGCGATCTTCCGCCGGACGTCGCGGGATCGCAAGCGAACGTGACCGTTCCGCTGCCGCGCGAGCGCCGTGCGACCGACTGGGAGCGCAACGTCGCAGGGCTCGCGAGCGCGCAGTGGATCACCGCGGACTGCGCGTACCGGCGCGCCGATCTGCTCGCGGCCGGCGGATTCGACGAGCGCTTTGCGCGCGCGTACCGGGAGGACGCCGATCTCGCGCTGCGCATCGTGTCTCGCGGAAAGCGCATCGTGCGCGGCACGCGCCGCACCGCGCACCCGGTCCGCGCCGCGGACTGGACGGTCAGCGTGCGGCTGCAGGCGGGCAATGCCGACGACGTGCTGATGGACGCGCTGCACGACGCGGACTGGCGCGCGCGCGCAGCGGCACCGCGCGGCGCATATCGCGCGCACGCGACGACCGTCGCCACGGCGGCGTTCGCGCTCGCCGCATTCGCGATGCGCAAGCCGCGCGCCGGAACGCTGCTCGCGGGCGCGTGGGCGGTGCAGGTCGCGCGGTTCGCGTGGAAGCGGATCGCGCCCGGGCCGCGCACGCCGAGCGAGATCGGCGCGCTGCTCGCAACGTCGGTCGCGATCCCGTTCGCCGCGGTGTATCACCGCGCGCGCGGGTACGCGCGCTTGCGCGCGCTGCTGAACGACGCCGGGCGCGCGCCGCGACCGCTGCCGTCCGCGGTGCTGTTCGACCGCGACGGGACGCTGGTCGTCGACGTGCCGTACAACGGCGATCCGGCACGCGTTCAGCCGATGCCGGGCGCGCCCGGCGCGCTGCGGCGGCTGCGCGCCGCCGGTATCGCGACCGCGATGATCTCGAACCAGAGCGGCGTCGCGCTCGGCAAGCTGACGTGCGGAGACGTCGACGCGGTGAACGCGCGCATCGAGCGCGTGCTCGGCCCGCTGGGCCCGGTGCTGATCTGCGCGCACGCACCGGACGCGGGATGCAGCTGCCGCAAGCCCGCACCGGGCTTGGTGGAAGCGGCCGCGCACGCGCTCGGCGTCGCGCCGCGCGACTGCGTCGTGGTCGGCGACATCGGCGCGGACGTCGAAGCCGCGCACGCCGCGGGCGCGCGCGCGATCCTCGTCCCGACACCGGTCACACGCGCCGAAGAGATCGCGTCCGCTCCGCTCGTCGCCCGCGACCTCGACGAAGCGGTCGACATCATGCTCGCGGGCTACCCGCAGCGCCTCGAAAGCAAGGGCGCGGCATGAACGTCCTGGCGGTGCGGCAGGACAACAACGGCGATGTCTTGCTGATGGGGCCTGCACTGCGCGCGCTCGCCGCGCGTGCGTCGCGGCTCGCGCTCGTGTGCGGGCCGTCCGGGTACGCCGCCGCCTCCGCGCTGCCCGGCGTCGACGACGTGCTCGTGTTCGAGGCCGGCTGGATCGAGGCCAACCCGCACGCGATCGACCGTGCGGTGACGAGCGCGTTCGTCGACCGCGTCGCGCGCCTGCGCATCGACGACGCCGTGATCTTCACGTCGTTCCACCAGAGCCCGCTGCCGATGGCGCTGCTGCTGCGCATGGCGGGCGTCCCGCGCATCAGCGCGATCAGCGAGGACTACCCGGGCGCGCTGCTCGACGTGCGCCACCGCAACGTTCCCGATGATGCGCACGAGGTGGAGCGCGCGCTCTCGCTCGCGCGCGCGGCCGGCTACGAGCTTCCGCCGCACGACGAAGCGCGGCTCGCGATGCGCGTTGCGGAACGCAATCCGGTCGCGCACCTAGCGCCGTACGTGGTCGTTCATCCGGGAGCGACGGTCCCGGCGCGTGCATGGGATCCGCGCGCGAACCGCGATCTCGTTGCGGCGCTGGTGGCGCGCGGCGAGACGGTGGTGGTGACCGGCGGCGCATGCGAGCGCGAGCTGTGCGCGTACGTTGCCGGCCACGGCGCAACGGATCCAATCCGCGGCAGTACGACGAGCTCCAGCCGTGGCGGCGCGACGAACCTTGCCGGCGAGACGGACTTCGTCACGCTCGCGCGCGTCCTCGCGGACGCGGACGCATTGATCGTCGGCAACACGGGCGCCGCGCACGTCGCCGCCGCCGTCGGCACGCCCGTGGTCTCGCTCTTTCCGCCGACGATTCCCGCGGCGCGCTTCCGTCCGTGGATGGTTCCGCACCTGCTGCTCGGCGATCAGGACATCGCGTGCCGCGGCTGCCGCGCGCGCACGTGCCCGCTCGAAGAACAGCCGTGCCTGGGCGTGGTGACGATCGACGACGTCCTCGCCGCGCTGCAGTCGCTGCGCGTGCGTCGCGAAGTGAGCGTCTGATGCTGCTCACCAAACCGCGGACCGCCGAGATCGAGCCGAAGAAGATCTTCTTCTGGCACGTACACGGCTCGTACGCGACGTCGCTCGTGCAAGGACCGCACACGTACTACGTCCCCGTTCTTCCCGACCGCGGCCCGGACGGGCGCGGTCGCGCGCGCACGTGGCAGTGGCCGGAAAACGCGATCGAGGTGACGCCGCAGCAGGCGCGCGAGCTGGACGTGGATGTCGTCGTGCTGCAGCGCCCGCACGAGCTCGAGCTCGCCGAGGAGTGGCTCGGCCGCGTGCCGGCGCGCGACGTGCGCGCGGTCTATCTCGAGCACAACGCGCCGCAGGGCCGCATCACGGAGATGCGCCATCCCGTCGCGGACCGCCCCGATCTCACGGTCGTGCACGTGACGCATTTCAACGAGCTGTTCTGGGACTGCGGCACGACGCCCACGCGCGTGATCGAGCACGGCGTCGTGGACCCGGGCTATCGCTACACGGGTGAGCTGGCGCGTGCGGCGGTGGCGATCAACGAAGCGCGCCGGCGCGGCCGCGTGACCGGCACCGATCTGCTCGAGCGCTTCGGTGCGGCGATGCCGCTCGACGTGTTCGGCATGGACGCCGGGGCGCTCGGCGGATTCGACGATCCGCCGCAGCACGTGCTGCACCGCGAGATGGCGCGGCGGCGCGTGTATCTCCATCCGGTCCGGTGGACGTCCTTGGGCCTGTCGCTTATCGAGGCAATGCACCTAGGAATGCCCGTCGTCGCGCTCGCGACGACCGAAGCCGTCGAAGCCGTCCCCAAGGGGTGTGGGACGATCTCGACCGACGTCGAGCGGCTCTGCGACGCGCTGCGCCGCTATGCCGCCGACCCTGCCGCGGCACGCGCCGACGGCGAGCGCGCTCGCGCGCACGCGCGCACGCGCTACGGTCTCGATACGTTCCTGCGCGCGTGGGACGCGCTCTTTGCGGAGGTGGTCGCGTGAGAATAGCGATGGTGTCGGAGCATGCGAGTCCGCTCGCAACGCTGGGCGGCGTCGATGCGGGTGGACAGAACGTGCACGTCGCGGCGCTCGCCGCGGGATTGGCCACGCTCGGCAACAGCGTGACGGTGTACACGCGGCGTGACGGCCGCAAGCTGCCGCGCCGCGTCGTCATGGGGCCGGGCGTGGTCGTCGAGCACGTGGACGCCGGGCCGGCGCGCCCGATTCCCAAGGACGCGATCTACCCGCACGTCGGCGCCTTCGCGTCGTATCTGCGGCGCGCGTGGGACTTGGAACGACCCGACGTCGTGCACTCGCACTTCTGGATGAGCGGTTTGGCCGCGCTTGCCGCCGCGAAAGCGCTCGGCGTGCCGGTCGCGCACACGTTCCACGCGCTCGGAGTGGAGAAGCGCCGCCATCAAGGCAAAGCGGACACGTCGCCCGATGTGCGCTTGACCGAAGAACGGCGCATCGTGCGCGAAGCGGACCGCATCGTCGCGACGGCGAGCGCGGAGGTGTTCGAGCTGCTGCGCATGGGCGCGACGCCGCGCAGCCTCAAGATCGTGCCGTGCGGCGTCGATCTCGAGCGCTTCACGCCCGCAGGTCCCGCGGGAGAACGGCGCAACGACCGCATGCGCATCGTCACGCTCTCGCGCCTGGTCCCGCGCAAAGGCATCGCCGACGTGGTGGAAGCGCTCGTCCACGTGCCGGACGCCGAGCTCGTGATCGCCGGCGGCGGCGAAAGCGCCGATCTGCTGAGCGATCCCGAAGCGCAGCGCCTTTCCGCGCTCGCGCGCGCGCTCGGCGTCGCGCACCGCGTCTACTTCCGCGGGCGCGTCGAGCGCGACGACGTGCCGGCGCTGCTGCGTTCGGCCGACGTCGTCGCGTGCACGCCGTGGTACGAGCCGTTCGGAATCGTGCCGCTCGAAGCGATGGCGTGCGGCGTGCCGGTCGTCGTGTCGTCGGTCGGCGGTCTGGTCGACACGGTCGTCGACGGCATGACGGGCTTGCACGTTCCGCCGCAAGCGCCGCGCCGGCTCGCGCACGCGCTGCAGTCGCTCGCCGCGGACCCCGCGCGCCGTCTTTTGCTCGGGCGCTTGGGCGTCGACCGCGTGCGCGCGCGCTACTCGTGGTCGCGCATCGCGGCGGAAACGCTCGACGTCTATCGCGGCCTGGTGAAGACGTCCGCCGAAGACTTCGCGATGGGGAGCTGACCGCTCGGCGATTATCGTGATCGGGAGAGGCTGATGCGCATAGTGATTCTGCGAGCGCTCAAGCTCGGCGACTTTCTCACCGGCGTTCCGGCGTACCGCGCGCTGCGCCGCGCATATCCGAACGCGGAGATCGTGCTCGCGGCGCCGCGCGCGCTCGAACCGCTGCGCGAGCTGGCGGGCAACGCGCTCGACCGCATCGTGGACGCGCGTGCGCTCGAACCGCTCGCCGCCGAACTGCACGGCGCGGACATCGGCGTGAACTTGCACGGCAAAGGCCCGCAGTCGCACCGCGTGCTGCTCGCCGCGCGCGCGCACACGCTCATCGCGTTCCGCAACGACGAGATCCCGCAAAGCGCGAACGGCCCCGAATACGACCCGGCGGAGCACGAGGTCGCGCGCTGGTGCCGTCTGCTGCGGCACGCCGGCATCGCGGCCGATCCGCGCGAGCTCGACCTCGCGATCCCGCCCGTCCTCGTCCCGCGCCGCATCCGGGGCGCGACGCTGATCCATCCGGGCGCGGCGAGCGAGGCACGGCGCTGGCCGGTCGAGCGCTGGATCGAGGTCGCGCGCGCGGAGCAGCGTCTGGGCCGCACGGTCATCGTCACCGGCGGGCCCGACGAAGTCGACCGCGCGCGCCGCGTCGCGGACGCGGCCGGCATCCCGTCGACGCACGTCTACGCCGGCCGCACGAACCTGCGCGAGCTCGCCGCCCTGGTTGCCGCCGCCGGCCGCGTGGTCTGCGCCGACACGGGCGTCGCCCACCTCGCAACGGCCTACCGCACGCCGTCGGTCGTCCTCTTCGGCCCGATCCCGCCCGCGACGTGGGGGCCGCCGCCACGCCCGTACCACCGCGTCCTATGGAACGGCACGACAGGCGACCCGCACGCGAACCGAGTCGACCCCGGCCTACTGGCGATCCGCCCGGAACGCGTCATCGCGGAGCTGGACGCGCTCCGAGCGTAGGCGGCGGAGCTACGCGACCTTCTCGACCACGTCTTCCGTCGCGTCCACCACGAGCACGATCTTGCCGAGCACGTGGCCGCGTTCGAGACGGCGGTGCGCTTCGGCCGCGTCGTTGAGCGAGTACATGGCGGCGATCGGAACGTCGAGCGGCGTCTCGTCGAGGATCGCGTTGAGGCGCGCGAACGCCGCCGGGTTCGGCACGCCGTCGAACGCGCTCGCCGTGACGCCGTCCGGTAGCGCGGCGTGCTCGGGCAGCACGACGCCGTTGGGATAGGCGATCCGTCCGCCCTCGCGCAACGCCGCGATGCAGCGCTCGAGCGCCGGGCCGCCCGCGAGCGCGAGCAGGCCGTCCACGCCCTCGGGCGCGAGCCGGCGGGCAACGGCGAGGACGTCGTCGTGGTGCGTGTCGATCGCTTCGTCCACGCCGAGGCTGCGCAAGAGCTCGCGGCCGTCGCCGCCGTTGGCGGTGGCGAGGACGCGCGCTCCGCGGCGCTTCGCGAGCTGCACCGCCATCGTCCCGACGCCGCCCGTCGCGCCGTGCACGAGCAGGGTCTGTCCCGGGCGCACGCCGAGCACGTCGTCGATGCCGGCGAGCGCGGTCAACCCGGTGACGCCGATCGCCCCGGCTTCGCGGAAGTCCAACGATGACGGCATCGGCGCGACGTGCTCGGCGCTGAGCGCCACGTACTCCGCGTAGAAGCCGCCCTTCGTGTCGCCGTAGGCGTAGCCGTACACCGCGTCGCCGACCTTCAGCCCGCGGACGTCGTCGCCGAGCGATGCGATCGTCCCCGACCCGTCCGCACCGAGGACCATGGGGAACTGCTCGTGCCCGTCGGCCCACTCGCCGCGGCGCGCCTTGGCGTCCCAAATCCCGACGCCGGCCGTGTCGACCCGGATCAGCACCTCGTGCGGTGCGACCGGCGGAACGCGAACCTCGCGAACGACGAGCTTCTCCGGTCCGCCGAACGCCTCGATCGCGGCGGCACGCATCATCGCCGGCACCGCCCCGTCCGTCCTCATGCGGGACGTGACCGGCCGCGGTCCGTGCCCGGTTGCGTTTACGGCCTATGCGGCCGGAGGGGTTCGGCCGAGCGCGCGAAAGCCGCGGTCGGGTTTATTTCGCCGGTTCGGGCTGCGGGGCGGCGATCGCGCTCGTCGTCGGTGCAGTGGCGGGTGCCGAATCCTGTATCGAGTCCACGGCGGCCGCGGTCGCGGGCAGGATCTCGTTGACGTTCGTCACCCACTGCTGCTCGTCGGGCAGGGCCGCGGTGGCCGCGGCGCCGGCGACGACCGTCTCGGCGGCGGGCGCGAAGGCCTTGCCGACGCGGGCGTTGAGCTGCTTCCACACGCGCAGCACCTTGACGACGTAGTGCTGCGTCTCGCCGTACGGCGGGATGCCGCCGAACCGCTCGACGGCCCTCGGCCCGGCGTTGTAGCCGGCGATCGCGAGCCTCATCGCGTTGGGCTTGCCGGCGAAGCGGTCCATCAGCGACTTGAGGTACTTGGACGTGCCGCGCAGGTTGTCCGAGGCGTTCCAGGCGTTGACGCCCAGCGTTGCCGCCGTGGCGGGCATCAGCTGGCCCAGGCCACGCGCGCCGGAGTGCGAGACGGCGTTGGCGCGCCAGTTCGACTCGACGGTCACGATCGACATGATGAAGCGGGGATCCAGATGCGTCCGCCACGCGTCGGCCATGACCGAGCGGGCATAGGCGCGCGCCTTTACTTCAGGCAGCTTGGGGTTCATCGTGCGCATGGCAGCCGCGTACACCGCGACGGTTGGGCCCGCCGCGAGCGCGGCGCCCGCGCCGGCCGGGGCCGCAGTCTGGGCGGCGGCCGGCGCG
>JAQBPK010000136.1 GCA_028287565.1 Vulcanimicrobiota bacterium | reverse complement strand
GGCGTCCATCTGCTGTGCAAAGATCGGGTCGTACGGTGTGATCCGATAGCCGTCGGGTGCGTCGGTCAGGTACACGGTGTCGCCGACGTCAACGTGCATCCGGGCAAGCGCCTCCTTTGGAAGGACCGCTCCCACTGAGTTGCCGATCTTGGTGAGCTTCAATTGGATCATCCCGCGAGCTCCGTTAGAACATGTGTTAGTACAGAATAGCCGACCAGAGCGGTGGTGGCAACTCCCTTCGCGGCCGGTGATTCAGAGGGCAATGGAGGCAACCGCTTGCGAATCCTTCCGTTAGCACTCTGGGTTGTAGAGTGCGAATGAACGTCGAACGCATGACCCAGCGCGTCCAGGAAGCGCTGAATGCGGCGTACACCCGGGCGCTCTCGGAGCACAACACCCAGACGACCCCGGAGCATCTGCTCGCCGCGATCCTGGATCAGACCGAAGGCATCGCGGCCCCCATCCTTGAGAAGGCGGGCCTCGAACCGCGCACCGTCGATCAGCGGCTCCAGGCCGCGATCGCGGCGTTGCCGCGTCTTCAGGGCGCCAACGCGGACCAGAGCCAGGTCACCGTCGCGCCGGCGCTCACGCGCCTGCTCGGCAAAGCCGACGACGAGGCGAAGTCGCTCAACGACGACTACGTCTCGGTCGAGCACCTGCTGCTCGCGATGACGTCGGACTCCGGCGCCGTCGGCAAGCTGTTCCGCGACCTCGGCCTTTCGCGCGAGAAGCTGCTCGCGGCGCTGCGCGAGGTGCGCGGCAATCAGCGCGTCACCACGCAGAACCCGGAAGGCACCTACCAGTCGCTCGAGCGCTACGGCCGCGACCTCACGAAGGCGGCGGAACAGGGCAAGCTCGATCCGGTCATCGGCCGCGACGACGAGATCCGGCGCGTGATCCAAGTGCTGTCGCGCCGCACCAAGAACAATCCCGTGCTCATCGGCGAGCCGGGCGTCGGCAAGACGGCGATCGCCGAAGGGCTCGCGCAGCGCATCGTGCGCGGCGACGTCCCCGAAGGCCTCAAAGACAAGAAGCTCGTGTCGCTCGACATGGGCGCGCTCATCGCGGGCGCGAAATACCGCGGCGAGTTCGAAGAGCGCCTCAAAGCGGTGCTCAAGGAAGTGCAGAGCGCGGCGGGCCGCGTGCTGCTATTCGTCGACGAGCTGCACACCGTCGTCGGCGCGGGCAAGACCGAAGGCTCGATGGACGCGGGCAATCTGCTCAAGCCGCTGCTCGCGCGGGGCGAGCTGCACATGATCGGCGCGACGACGCTCGACGAGTACCGCAAGTACATCGAGAAAGACGCCGCGCTCGAGCGCCGCTTTCAGCCGGTGATGGTCGACCAGCCGTCGGTCGAGGACACGATCTCGATCCTGCGCGGCCTGCGCGAGCGGTATGAAGTGCACCACGGCGTGCGCATCAAGGATGCCGCGCTCGTCGCGGCGGCCGTGCTGTCGAACCGCTACATCGCCGACCGCTTTCTCCCCGACAAGGCGATCGACTTGGTCGACGAGTCCGCAGCAAAGCTGCGCACCGAGATCGACTCGATGCCGACCGAGCTCGACGAAGCGTCGCGCCGGATGATGCAGCTCGAGATCGAGCGCGAGGCGCTGCGCAAGGAAAGCGACGACGCATCGAAGCAGCGGCTCGAGAAGCTCGATCAGGAACTGGCGGAGCTGCACGAGCAGACCGACGGCTTGCGCGCGCGCTGGCAGTCCGAGAAGGACGCGGTCGCACAAACGCGCGAGCTGCGCGAGCAGATCGAAGCCACGAAAGTGGAAGTCGAGCGCGCGACACAGACCGCCGACTACGCGAAAGCGTCGGAGCTCAAGTACGGCCGGCTGGCCGAGCTCGAACGCCGGCTGCGCGAGAAGGAAGCCGCGATCAGCGACGGCCGCTCGCGCCTGCTCAAGGAAGAAGTGGACGAGGAAGACATCGCCGGCATCGTGAGCCGCTGGACGGGCGTGCCCGTCAGCAAGCTGCTCGAAGGCGAGATCCAGAAGCTGCTGGTGCTCGACAAAGAGCTGCACCACCGCGTGATCGGCCAGGACGAAGCCGTCACCGCGGTCGCGGAAGCGATCGTGCGCGCGCGCTCGGGGCTCGGCGATCCGAACCGCCCGCTGGGCTCGTTCCTGTTCCTCGGCCCGACGGGCGTCGGCAAGACGGAGCTCGCGCGCGCGCTCGCAGCGTACCTGTTCGATGACGAGCGCGCGATGGTGCGCATCGACATGTCGGAGTACGGCGAGAAGCACAGCGTTGCACGGCTGCTGGGGTCACCGCCGGGATACGTCGGCTACGACGAGGGCGGCCAGCTCACCGAAGCGGTGCGCCGCCGCCCGTTCTCGGTGCTGCTGTTCGACGAGATCGAAAAAGCGCACGCCGACGTGTTCAACGTGTTTCTGCAGATCCTCGACGACGGCCGCTTGACCGACGGTCAGGGCCGCACCGTGGATTTCAAGAACACGATCGTGATCATGACCTCGAACATCGGCTCGCACCGCATCCTCGACGCGTCGGGCGACATGGGCGGCGCGGACTTCGCGGTCATGCGCGCGACGGTGCTCGACGAGCTGCGGCAGAACTTCCGCCCGGAGTTCCTCAACCGCATCGACGAGATCGTCGTGTTCCACAAGCTCACCGAAGAGCAGCTCAAGGAGATCGTCGAGATCCAGCTCGACCGCGTGCGCACGCGCCTGCGCGACCGCCGCATCGCGCTGGAGATCACCGACGACGCGAAGACGCACCTCGTGCGCACCGGCTACGAGCCGGCGTACGGCGCGCGCCCGCTCAAACGAGCGATCCAGCGCGAGGTCGAGACCCCGCTCGGCCGCAAGATCCTGGCGGGCGAGGTCCGCGACGGCGACGTGGTCCGGATCGGCTTCGAACCCGACCGCGGAGCGCTGACCTTCAAGGTCGTCGAGCCGCTCCCGGACCTGCCGGCGTTCCGTTAGCCCGCGACGCTGGGCGGGTTCGCTCTGGGGACTTTTCGAATATGAATTGAACTCGCACCAGTATAGCGTATTTAAATTGAAATGCTGGAGCTTTCAATCTAAATATGCTATGACCATTGTATGGCAAGTGATATTAGCGATATCCCCGCGGTCCTTCGCGCGGCTCGACGTGCAGCGGGCTTAAGCCAGCAGGAGCTTGCCCGGAGGCGGGGTCTTCCCCAAAGCCAGATTTCACGTGCCGAACGCGGCGAGGATCTCCGGCTTTCGACCCTTCGGGACATCTCGCGCGGGCTCGGTTTGGAAACCGTCCTCATCCCCGTGAAAGACATGCGCGCCATCTCGCTGCTTCTCGATGCCGGTGACAAGACGACGGAAACCCCGCGTTTCGCCGCGTCGTCCGAACGAGATCCGGAATGAAAGAGCTCGACGTCCGGCTGAACCAAACGATCGTCGGACATCTAATCAATCTGGACGGAGACCGGAACCTCTTCACGTTCGATCCGAGCTACAGCGACGGCTCTCGGCATCCGATCCTCAGCCAGTCCTTCCACGATACGCGCGGCATGCTGCGTGAGCCGGCACGTCCGACATCCCGCCGGCTGCCGCCGTTCTTTTCCAACCTGCTGCCCGAAGGCCACCTCCGCCAGTACGTCGCCAATCGTGGCTCGGTCAACCAAGACCGAGAATTTCCGCTCATCTGGCTCGTCGGAAGCGACCTACCAGGTGCCGTCATCGTCACCGATCCCGCCGGCGCACCATTACCCCCGACGGAGACTGCGAAAGAACGGACGACCGCGTCTCATCCATTGCGCTTCTCGCTAGCAGGTGTGCAGCTCAAATTCAGTGCGGTGCTGGGCCGCGACAACGGATTGCGTATCCCGGTGGAAGGGATGGGCGGTCGGTGGATCGTCAAATTACCATCGGCAACGTACGATCGCGTTCCTGAGACAGAGTACGCCATGATGTCGTTCGCGAGAGAAGTCGGAATTGACGTCCCCCACATCGGACTCGTCCCGACGTCGCGTATAGAAGGCCTGCCCGCCGACATGCGGCACGACCTTGGGGACGCGTACATGATTCGGCGTTTCGACCGTACCGAATCAGGAGGACGGGTCCACATCGAAGACTTCGCGCAGATCCAAGGGCTCTATCCCGAGGAGAAGTACAGACGAACGAGCTACGGCATCATGGCTGCGATCGTGAACGAGGTCGTCGGGGCGGACGGAGTCGAAGAATTCATTCGGCGCCTCGTCTTTACCGTTGGCATCGGGAATGCCGACATGCACGCGAAAAACTGGTCGCTGATTTATCCGGACGGCCATGGCGCGCGGCTGGCACCAGCCTATGATTTCGTTCCGACGCTGCGCTACATTCCGGACGACGTGCTCGCGCTGAATCTTGCCGGTACGAAAAACTGGGACGAGATCGATATGGAGCGGTTCGAACGCCTTGCGGATCGTGCCCATCTCTCGATCCGGCATGTGCGCGGGATCGTCGAAGACACGGCAAAGCGCATGCTGCAGGTTTGGCCCAGAGTGAACACCGAGCTTCCGATGGACGCTCCGACCCGGTCAATCGTGACGAATCTGCTGCGGACGGTGCCGATTTTCACGGGCTCCGGCGCGTCTACGCGGCGAGCGCGAATGCTGTCGGCACGCGCGGCGCACGCCGCCGAGGTCGAGTGATTGGGAGCCCTGCCCCACCGCACCGGCGGCGCCGTGAACAGGGACCCGCGCGTGCCGCGAAGGAACGTCCTTTCATCTTGCTTTCGTTTGGAGGATTCTCCCATGCGCAGACTAGCCGCGATCGCCACGATCGCATTCGCCGCCTCGCTGTCAGCGTTCGCCGCACCGGCGTACGCCGGCCACGGCCACGGCTCGATGATGGGGCAGTCGATGTCGATGAAGCACAGGTGCCCGCCAGGCCAGCATTGGGTGAAGGGCTACCACAAGAAGAACGGTCAGAAGATCAAGGGCTACTGCCGCTGATCGTTCGAACGTCCGCCGCATGACCGAGGCGGACGAACACAAGCGCGCGGTGGGCTTCGCCGCGGTCGACCGCTACGTGCGTTCAGGCACGTGCGTCGGCCTGGGGACGGGGAGCACCGCGCGCTGGGCGGTCGAGCGCGTCGGCGAGCGGGTCGCTCGCGGCGAGAATATCGTCGTGGTAGCGACGTCCGCGGCGACCGAGCGGCAATGCCGCGAGCTCGGCATCCCGCTGGCCGCGCTCGGCGAGCGCGAGATCGACGTCGCGATCGACGGCGCCGACGAGGTCGCCGCGGACTGGTCGCTCACCAAAGGCGGCGGTGGCGCGCACTTCCGGGAGAAGGCCGTCGCGCTCGCTGCGCGCGCGTTCGTCGTGATCGTAACGGCGGAGAAGTTGGTCGAGAAGCTCGGCGCGTTCCCGACGCCGGTCGAGGTCGTGCCGTTCACGCTCGCGGTCGTCACGCGCGCGATCGAGATCGCCTATCCCGGCGCGCGCGTGCAGCAGCGTCTCAGCCGCGATGGGACACCGTTCGTCACCGACAACGGCAACGCGCTCGTCGACTGCGCATTCGGGGCGATCGACGACCCGGCCGCGCTGGACGCCGCCTTGCGCGAAATCCACGGTGTGGTGGCGACCGGGTTATTTCCCGGGCCGCTCACCGCCGCCGTCCTCGTCGCGGGCGGCGGTGAGGTCCGCGAGCTGCTGCGCATCGCTTCGCGCTAGATATCGTACTCCCACGTGTTCCAGAATGTCGTCACCACATGTGACGGCTTGTAATTTTTCAAGTCGACGCTCGCGACGTCGAACCGCCGCTGGAACCACGTCGTGAGCTCGGGGACTTGATCGACGAGGATCTCTTGGATCCGCGCGTACGCTTTCTTGCGCACCGCCCGGTCGTTGGAGGCGAGCGCGATACGCTCTTGCGCGTCGACTTCCGGGTTGCGGTAGCGGAACTGGTTGTAGCCGTGCGGCGGGATGGCGGCGCTCGTGAAAAGCGTCGAGTCGTCGGGGTCGACGCCGTTCACCCAGGAGAACGACGCGATGTCGAACTTGCCCGTTTGCAAGATGCCCCCCGCGCCGTAGCCCGCGAACATCAGCGCCGACGCGTACTGTTTGATCTCGAGCTCGACGCCGACGTCTTTCCATGCGGACTGCAGCAGGACGGAGAGCCGGTTGCCGACGGCGTTACCGGTCGTGATCACCATTTCCAGGCGGAGCGGCTGTCCGTTCTTGCTGCGAATGCCGTCCGCGCCTATGCGCCAGCCTGCGGCATCCAGCGTGTCGCGCGCCTTCGCCGGGTCGAACGGCAACGACTTGAGCTCCGCATCGTGCGCCCAGAAGAATGCCGGCTGATCGCCTTCGCCCAAGATGTTGACGCCGTACGTGATCGTGTCGAGCAGACGTTTGCGGTCGGTGGCGAACGCGAGCGCGCGGCGAACCTGGACTTCGCTAAGGATCGGCCGGGAGACGTTGAAACCGAGCATCGAGAACTGCGTGAACGGCGTGAGGTACACGTGCGTATCCGGGATGTTGGACGCTGTCGTGTAGTTCGCGGAGGATGCGTTGGACCAAAGATCGATCTCGTGGGTGCGAACGCTGGTCGTCAGCGTGTTCTCGTCCGGGATCGCACGGTACTGGACTTCCTTGAGCTTCGGTGCACCGCGCCAGTAGTGCGGGTTCGCGACCATGCGGAGCGTCTGTCCGCGATGCCACTCTTTCACGATGAACGGTCCGGTGCCGACCGGTTTGCTATTGTACGGTATGCGGTTGAGATCGGGGTACTGCGCCAGCAGATGCTTCGGGTACACTGGGATCGGCGTGGCACCCATCGTGAAGAACGTGTTCACGAACGGCGCGAACGGTTTCTTGAGCTTGACGACGGCCGTCTGCGGATCCGGCGTGTCGATCGACGCGATGATGTCGTAGCCGATGCGGCTCTGCACGTCGTTGTTGGGGTTCATGATCGCTTGCCAGCTGAATTTGACGTCGTCGGCGCCGAACGGGGCGCCGTCATGCCACGTCACGCCCTTGCGCAAATGATATGTGATCGTCAGCCCATCGCGTGAGATCCCGCCGTTCTCCAGCGTCGGCAGCTCCGTCGCGAGCTCCGGCACGACGTTGTTGTTGTCGTCATAGTTGAAGAGGTAACCGGCCCAGAACATCGAGAGGTCGACGTCGATCTGGTATGCGCCGATCATCGGGCTCAGGTTGTCGGGATCGCTAAGGCTCGCGAGGCGCAAGACACCCGGCCGAGTCCAGGGATGGCGCCCCGCGGCCCCGCCCGGCGCGTCGGTCCCGGGGCCGGACTGCGTCGTAGCGACGCGCGTGCACGCGCCGAGGGCGATCGCGAGGGCGACCGCGAGGAAGCCGAGACGTTTCACCCGGCGGCCGTTCTCGCTCGGCGGCACGCGCACCGCTTGCGGGCCGGTCGGGCGCAGTCCTAGGGCAGCGGCTCCACCACGAGGATCGCCAGGTCGTCGGTGATCCGGCCGCGGGTATAGCGCGTCACGGCCGCGACCAAGTTGTCGGCCAGGTCCTGCGGCGTTCGCGCGCGCGCCTTCGCCACCCATTCGGTGGCACGCACGATGCCCACGATGCCGCCTCGCGCGTCGCGCCCCTCGGTGAGGCCGTCGGTTGCGAGGACGAGCAACTCGCCCGCGGCGAGCGGCGTGCGCGCGGCCGCGAACGGAATGCCGCCGAGGCCCACGATCGGCCCGGTCGGCGGCAGAACCACGACAGCCGTCCCGCGCCGCACCCAGCACGCTTCGTGGCCCGCGTTGACGTATTCGACCGAGCCGTCGCGGCGGTCGTGCACGCCGGCGAACAGCGTGACGAACGACTCCGGCGGCGGGTTCGCGCAGCGGTAGAGATCGTCGAACCGCGTGACGATCTCGTCCGGCGCGAGTCCTTCGCTCGCCAGCGCGCGCACGGCGTAGCGCACGAACGTCGTGTCGACCGCGGCGGTGAGACCCTTTCCGCTGACGTCCGCGACGAGGAGCAGCGTACGGTCCGCATCGAGCCGGTACACGTCGTACACGTCGCCGCCGATGCGCGTACCGCGCGTCGCCGACCGGTATGCCGTTCCAATCGCAAGGTGCGGCGGCGCGACAAGGCGCACCGATGCTGCCGACTGCAGCGTCTCGACGAAACCGCGCTCGCGGTCGAGCTCCCGGCGCATGCGCGCGATCACCGCGCCGAACACGATGATCTCCAAGCCGATCACTGCGATCGCGAGCACGCCGACGAGCGTCGTGGTGCGGATCGTCCGCTCGCGCCGTGCGACAAGCGCCGCGTACCGATCCGAATAGTGCGCGTCGAGCGAGTGCGCGAGGACGCGAAACCGGTCGATGAGCCGCTTGCCGTGCAGCAGCCGCGCTTCCTGATCGCGCGCTCCGGCAACGATCGGCTCCGCCACGGTGTCCAGCCACTCGCGGTTCACCCGCCGCAGCTCGGCCAGGGTGCGATCGTCGGCGTCGTTGGTTCGTTCGCTGTACTCGATCTGTTCGAGCTCTAAGAGCCGATCCGGCATCGCGGTGAGCGCGCGCTCGTACGGCTCGAGAAAGAGATGCCGCCCGGTCGCCGCAAAGCCGCGCACGCCGGTCTCCTCGTCGAGCTGGTACTGCAAAACGGCCGCGGTCGCAAGCGCGCCCTGCCGGGTCTGCGCGACGTCCGCGTTGATCGTGTTGAGCGTCCGGACGATCCCGAGCTGTCCCACCAGGGCGATGGGGAGCATCACCGCGACCAGACCGAACACGAGGATCAGGCCCCGGAACGAAAAGAGCGTTCGGAGCACGCCGAACGCCCTTTGTCCGATTAGCTGACGGTCGCCTTCTCGCGCTTGCGCGACTTGATGCGATCGCCTTCGTCGAGGAGACGCTTGCGCAACCGGATCGACCGCGGCGTCACCTCGACGAGCTCGTCGTCCTCGATGAACTCGATAGCTCGTTCGAGCGACATCTCTTCGGCCGGCGGCATCTTGAAGTTCTCGTCCGTGCCCGCCGCGCGCATGTTCGTCAGCTTCTTCGCGCGGACCGCGTTGAGCGCGACGTCCTTGTCGTCGTTGGCGCGGCCGACGATCATGCCTTCGTACACTTCGGTGCCGGGATCGACGAAGAAGCGCCCGCGCTGCTCGAGCCCCATCAGCGCGTACGCGGTGACGGTGCCCGTGTCGCTCGTGACGAGCGCGCCGTTCGAACGGCCCGGGATGTCGCCCGCGAGCGGCTGGTGCGTGTAGTAGACGTGCGACATGACGGCGGTACCGCGCGAGAGCGTGAGCAGCTCGCCGCGCAAGCCGAAGATCGCGCGCGTCGGCATCGTGTACTCGAGCCGGCGCGTCTCGCCGACCGTGACCATGTTCGACATCTGCGCGCGCCGGCGGCCGACCGACTCGATCACCGCGCCGGCGTATTCTTCGCGCACGTCGATCACCACGTACTCGACCGGCTCCATCTTCACGCCGTCGCGCTCGGTGATGATGACGCGCGGCTTGCTGACCGCCATCTCGTAGCCTTCGCGGCGCATCGTCTCGATCAGGATCGACAGATGCAGCTCGCCGCGCCCGCGCACTTCGAACGTGTCGGCGGACTCGGTGTCCTCGACGCGCAGCGCGACGTTGGACTCGAGCTCGCGCATGAGCCGGTCGCGAATCTGCCGCGACGTGAGATACTTGCCCTCGCGGCCCGCGAACGGCGACGCGTTGACCATGAAGTACATCGACACGGTCGGCTCGTCGACCGCGGTCGCCGCGATGCCCTCGGGATGCGCCGCGTCGGCGATCGTGTCGCCGATGTTGAGGCCTTCGATCCCGGACACGCAGATGATGTCGCCGGCCGAAGCCTCCTCGACGTCGATGCGCTCGAGCCCGTGGAACGCGAGCATCTTGGTGAGGCGTAGTCCGGTGGTGACGGCGCCGTCACGCGCGACCTTGACGATCGGCGCGTTCACTTTCGAGCTGCCGCGGAAGATGCGCCCGATGCCGATGCGCCCGACGTAGCGGTTGTGGTCGATCGCGGAGACGAGCATCTGGAACCCGCCTTCCTCGGCGGGCGCCTCGGGGACGGCCTTGATGATCGTGTCGAACAGCGGTTCGAGATTGTCGCTCTCATCGGCGAGCTCGTACTTCGCGATGCCGGCACGCCCGTTCGCGTAGACGACCGCGAAGTCGGCCTGTTCGTCGGATGCGCCCAGCTCGATGAAGAGGTCGAACACCTCGTTCATCACCTCGACCGGGCGGGCGTCGCGGCGGTCGATCTTGTTGATGACGCAGATAGCCCGCAGGTCGAGCTCCAGCGCCTTGCGCAGCACGAACCGCGTCTGCGGCATCACGCCCTCGGCGGCGTCGACCAGCAGCACGACGCCCTGAACCATCTGGAGCACGCGCTCGACCTCACCGCCGAAGTCGGCATGGCCGGGGGTGTCGACGATGTTGAACTTGACACCGTTGTGGTCGATTGCCGTGTTCTTCGCGAGGATGGTGATGCCGCGCTCGCGCTCGAGCGGGTTGGAGTCCATCGCGCGGGTCTCGGTGTGCTGCCCCTCGCGATAGATCCCGCTCTGGCGGAACATGGCGTCGACCAGCGTCGTCTTCCCGTGGTCGACGTGGGCAATGATCGCGACGTTGCGGATATCGGACCGCGTCCGGACTTGGGCCATAAGGTCCTATGATACCACGCGCCCCCACAGGACGCACCTGCTTAGGTCGCTTGGTAGTGGGTCAGTTTGAATGAGGCCGCTTGCTGAAGCGGGCGCGGATTCTTGGTCTGGGCAAGAAGGCGATATGACCTTAGCGGTGGTGTTGTGCGGAGCAGAGGGAATCGTGCTCGGAGCGGATACTCGCTCCACCACCTTAGCCGGCACTCTGGGAACAGACGCTAGCTTAAAGGGGGCCAAGCTGGCAAACCGGGTTGGGCTCGTGACTTCAGGGGACGCCGGGTTAGCGAACACGCTCGTCGCAATGTGGCTACCCCACTCCCGGCCCGACGCGGGCGTAACCCAAACCGCTCTGGCCTTTATGTCACACGCGCGGAAGCAGTACGCACAGTGGTTTCCATCAGAGAAATTCGCTATGCCCAACCCTCTTTCTACGCCATCATTGCCGCTACGCCCGTACACGGACTTTTGCATAGCAGGTCTTGAGGAAAATGGATCGGCAGGGGCTATCTATTACCTCAACAGCGCAAACGATTTCGCGCCGCAGTCCTATAATCACGGCTACTTTGCGGTTGGCAAGACTGGCATAGCCGCATTCCTGTTTAACCGCATGTACGGAACAGACCTAACGATAGCTGACTTGTCCGCCCTGGCGGCATTTGCTATTACCGAAACCATGAGGGACGACAGCACCGTTGGCGGGTTCGTAGCGCTGACAACGATTACGACCGAGCGCGGTTATGAGGCCGTCGCCGATGACGCTATTTACCGCATCATCGCCGAAAACACTAAACGGGCCGAGGTCTTTTGGGCGTCGTTTCGGTCGAAGCCCGCCGACTGAGGGGGGACGACGCCGGGCGTGCGCCCGATCCTCGCGAGCGGCTCAATTCGCACTCTCGTCCAATTTCGCGCGCAATCACCACGCTCAAGACGACGCCGGCCGTTCAAGGCCGGAATCGCGGACCACGTCTGGACGCTGAAAGAAATCGCGCAGCTCGCTGATACCTTACAACTCCGTGACGTAGCGTAAAAAAAGAGAGGCTACCCGGACGGCCCCCTTTTTTTTCGCATACTAGCGGTCTTTGCGCCTTGCTTTCACTTCAGCTGCTCCGCTCGGTGGGGCCTCGCCCTTCGGGCGCGGCGGCTGCTGTTGCAGGTAGGCTCGCACGTGCTTAGCGAGGAGGTCTTTCACTTCAGGCTCATTTGCCGCGACCAGTTCCGTCGCGACAGCGTATGCGTCCTCACGTGACCCCGCCTTGCGTTCAGCTACGACGAGCACCAGTACAACTGCGACGCCTTCCGCCACCCGCACGACGCATCGCATCCGCCCGTAGGTGACACGTGCACATCCCCGTAGCGCGCCTGTGAGCGGTTTACCAAGCTGTGGATTGAAGGCCAGTTCCTTGAGCTTCGCCATCAAACCGCGTTGGGTTTTGGCTGATTGAGCATGGAATTCCGACGCGGCGCTCCTGACGAAGCCGATCCGCGCCCTTGGTCCCGCGCTAACTTCGCGCGGAGGTTCTGGGGCCTTTGAGGCGGGAGCTCCTGGTTTGAGCTTTTCCTGGGGTACGCCCACGTACTTTTATACCTCGTACCATTCGATGTCCCCGCGTTCCAGCTCGCGCTGCCCATTCTCATATGCAATGAGAATGTCGCTATCGCGCGAAATCTGAATCGACTCGCCAAGGTCGCACATTATCGCCTGGACGAGAGGGAGTAGATCGGCAAGCTGCGCCGGAACAACAGCTGCCGTAGGTTTTGAATTCCGAATGATGAGAGTGGACTGACCACTTTCTGCGTCGCTCAAAATCCTAGAGATTTCTTTGCGAGCCTCTCCGGCCGGAATGGATTTTACTGCCACGGTGTGTCCCTCATGTACGCGATACTGTACAACATCTTGTACGAGATTGTAAACGCCTATGCGTACTAAATCGGCTCGCTTGCCAGAATTCCTACCCTTCCCGGCTATTCTTTACGAAGCTCGACCCCGCCGCCGCAACCACGGCATGGATTCCAGTGTGCGTGTGATCCCCTCTTCGATCCGCTCGTGATCGGCCTGGTGCCGCCGGATCATGGCCCGCTCCGAGCGCGTCATCCCCGTCTCGACGCGCAGCCGGCGCCGGCCCTTGGGATCGGTCGTCCCGAGCTTCTGGCGGGCCACCAGCGTGTCCAGCGACTCCCCCGGCCTCCAACAGCGTCGCGGCCTCCAGGAGGGTCACCAGGGCCGATTGGGGCAGCGTCGCGATCCGCTTCATAAGTAACTTTAGAATCCGCTCCTTGTGGGCGGCTTCGTCGTACTTGGGCGGCTTCGGGGTCGGCATGGATGGCCTCCGCCGTTTGTGCGCCTTGCGCTTCGGCAGGTGTTCAAGAGTCCGAGCCGCGGCGACTAGCGCAATGGCGACAAGTAACTCGGCGAGCTCCGGCGTTCCCATCCACATATAAGCGGGAACGCAAAACCCCCGATGATTTCCGTGTAAAGTTTTCCCCGTGCGTTCCTGCCTTACCGCTCAAGCATCGTTAAGATGAAACTGACCCACTACCGGTAGCTTGGTCGTCGGTGCCTTGACGAAAAATGACCCGTCTGCCTAGAGTGGGTGTGCGGGCAAGTTACCGGTGAAGCAACCGGCGTTCGAGGTAAATGCATGGGAAGAGAACAGGAACTCACTGACGAGACTTGGGTGCGCTTCGAAAAGGCGACGATTCGGCGCCTGGAACGGATCAGCGAAGCCTCCAAGAGCTGCTCGAACCCGCCGCGGTCACGAACGCCCCATACCAGAGCATTCGCGTGAGGCTCGAGGGCCTGCTCGCGGACTATCGTGAGGCCGCGCGGCTCCGGGCGCCGGACTAGCCGCTCGGCGTTGGCTATTGCGGCTCATGGTTTTGGCCTTGAGCCTTTCGTGAGGTACCGCTATACGCGATTTGAGGGTGCGTTGAACGACGCGGGCGGCGCTCTGCTGCTACGGTCGGGGCGTCATGCTCCGCCAGCTCGTGGTCAACGCCGTTCTCGCGATCATCCTGCCGCCGGGCACCGCCCAGGCGGTTTCGCTGGCGCCCGCCGACCGGATCCCGATCCAGCGGGCCGACACGCCGCTGGCGCTGGATCCCGCGCTCGCTGACCCGCGCTGGTCGCAGGGGGCGCTCACCGGGCCGCTCATCGATCTCGGATCGAAGGCGCCCGCGCCGGTGGCGACCTCCGTGTCGCTGTGGTACGACAACTCGGCGCTGTACGTCGGCGTGAAGTCCGAGCAGAAGACGCCCGTGGTCGCGACCCAGGCCACGGACGACATCGGCTACGGCAGCGACGACTTCGTCGCCGTCGAGCTCGACGTGAGCGGCAGCGGCCAGCGCACCTACATGTTCGCCGTCACCCCGCGCGGCACGCGCTATGCGTTCGCGGCCGAGTCGGCGCGCTACAAGCCCGACTGGACCGCCGCGGCCACCACCACGCCCGAGGGCTGGAACGCCGTCATGCGGATCCCGTACCGGGCGCTCAAGCTGGCGGCGGACGGACCGCAGCGCTGGCGGGTCAACATCGTGCGGAACATCGCGGCGACCGCCGAGCACGAGTCGCTCGCGTTCACCGCGCTCATGTCGTACCAGACGCTGCCCGGCTGGCCGGCGATCGCATTCGATTGGCGCTTCTGGCCGACCGCCACCGGGGTGACGCTGACGGGTGCGGTGCCGCGGCCGAAGCCGCGCGCCGAAGTGTACGCGCTCGAGAGCACGGGCACCAATCGCGACGCGTTCACCGTGCCGTCCGGCGCGACGGTGCACCGCGCGCCGCGCACGACCGGCGCGGACGTCACGATCCCCATCGACGCAACCACCTCGTTCGTCGGCGCGTTCTCACCCGATTTCTCCAACGTCGAGGTCGACCAGCAGACGATCGCGCCGCAGCAGTTCCGCCGCTCGTTCACCGAGTACCGGCCGTTCTTCGCGCAAGGCGCGCCGTACGTCAACCCGGCGCTTCAGGGCTATCAGTTCAACCTTCCGAACGAAGTGCTGTTCTACTCGCCGTCGATCGGGCCGTTCGACCGCGGGCTCAAGCTCGTCGGAACCAAGGGCACGAACTCGTTCGGCGCGCTCGAAGTGCGCGGGAGCGATCCGGTGACCGGCGCGAGCTTCGACGACGTCGCGTTCGGCTTCCGCCACCGCCGTCCCGACAACACGTTCGGCTACTGGGTCGACGGCGTGAGCGCCGCGCACTCGAGCGGCAACGACCGCAGCTGGGAGATCGGCGGGTTCGGGCGTTCGCTCGCGAGCGGCCTCGTGTACTCCGCGATGCACGCGCAAGAGAGCGGCACGTTCGTCAAGCGGCCCGGCGACGCGCAGAAGAACGCCGCATTCGTCGACATTCAGAAGCCGGGACTCGAAGCCGCGGTCGTGTGGGTCGACACCGGGCCGCTGTACTCGCCGATCGACGGCTTCACCAACATCGCCGACATTCGCGGTCCGGAGTTTTCGCTCGACCTGACGCGCTCGCCCAAGCGCGGACCGATCAAGAACGCGGAGCTGTATCTGTACGCCGACCGCTGGCTGGACCGCCAAGGAAACGTGCACGAGAGCGACGCCGATGCTTATCTCACGTTGCGCATGCGCTCGCCGCTCGCGATCTATTTGAACGACCAGCTCGGCTCGCAGCGCACGTACGAAGGCGACTTCTTCTCCGGCGCACCGCACGGCTATCGCGATCAGCAGGTGCTCGCGTTCAAAACGTGGAGCGCGGGCGTCGGCTACGGCGAGGGCACGCGCAACTCGCTGCGCACCGACTATCAGGCCGGTCCGTTCGGGCAGTTCTACTTGAACCAGACGACCACGACGTTGACGCGCGCGCTGGGGCCGGCGAGCTTCTCGGTCGACTACGCGGGGACGCGCGAGAAGGCGTTTGCGGGCCAAAGCGACGGGCAGTGGCTGCGGCGCGTCTCGCTCGCGATGCCGCTGGGCCGTGACGGGAACGCCAGCATCGCGTACCGGGACGTCAGCGGGCGCGGCGGGTTCGCCAGCCCGGGCAGAAATTTGGCAGGTTCGGTGCGCAAGCGCTTCGCCAACGGCAACGAGCTGTTCGTCAACTACGGCACCCCGGCCGCCCAGTCGACGCTGGACCGCTGGATCGTCAAGTACCTGATACGTTTGGGAGGCAGCAACTAGCGGACCGGCGGCGAAGTATGGATGCCCATCATGGGCGTCCGGCTGAGCTTCCCGCCGTTCACCTTCGACCGCGACGAGCGCGTTCTCCGCCGCGAGGGCGCCAGCGTGCCGCTTGCGCCCAAGGTCGCGGAAGCGCTGGGGCTGCTGCTCGCCGAGCCGGGCGCGCTGGTGGAGAAAAATGCGCTGCGCGACGCGCTCTGGCCCGAGGGGTTCGTCGAGGACGGCAACCTCACGCAGACGATCTATTTGATTCGCCGCGTGCTCGATCCCGACGGTGACGGGCGCGCGTTCGTCGAGACGATCCCGCGCCGAGGGTATCGCTTCGTCGCGCCGGTCGGCGTCGTCCAGCCCGCGCCGGCCGCGCGGCAGTCTGGGCTATCACGCGGTGCGTTCGCGCTGCGCGCGGCTGCAGCCGCCGTCGCCATCACGGTGCTGTCCGGCGGCGTGTCGATCGGGCGCAATACGGCATCGTCGCCGCCCGCGGAGCTGACCGGCGAAGCGGGGCGCGCGTACACGGTCGGCCGCTACAACTGGAACCGCCGCAACGAGAGCGCCGTGCGCACCGCGATGGCGAACTTCACGCGCGTCATCGCGCTCGCGCCGAACGACGCGCGCGGCTATGCCGGCCTTGCCGATGCATACGTGACCGTCGGCGACTGGGATTACACGCGCATCGCGCCGCGCAAGGTCGCCTTCCGCAAAGCGGAAGAGTACGCCCACGAGGCGCTGCGCCGCGACCCGCGCTCCGGCGAGGCGATGACGTCGCTGGGCTGGATCGCGCTCGACCGCGATTACGACCTCGAGCGCAGCGAGCGCATCCTGCGGACGGCGATCGCGCTGCGCCCCGATCAAGCGCCGGCGTACGAGTTCCTCGGCGTCGCGCGCCTGTACCACGGCGATGCCGAAGGCGCGCGCGCGTCGCTGCGCCGCGCGACCGAGCTCGACCCGCTCAGCCCGATCGACTTGGTGTGGTACGGCAAGGCGCTCTATTACGGCCATCACTTCGCGGAAGCGCGCGTCGCGTTCCGCCAACTGCTCGAGCTCGACGCGGCGAACAAGGATGCGCGCATCATGCTCGCGCTGAGCGAGGTCGAGCTCGGGCACCCGGAACAGGCGCGGCAAACGCTCGCGTCCGTGCACCTGCCGGCGTACAAGCGCAGCTACATGGCGATGCTGTCGGCGCTCGTCGATGTGCGCGACGGCCGCACGCCGCGGCAGCTGCCGGACCTGCGCCCGCGCGACGGCGGGCACATCGACACGACCACCGCGTCGGCGCTCTGCATGGCGCTCGGCCGGCGCGACGATGCCATCGCGTGGCTGAAGATAAATATGCGCGACCCGAAAGAGCACTTGTCGCGCAAGATTCTCTCGCTCGACCCGCGCCTCGCGCCGATGCGCGACGACGCCCGCTTCCGCGACCTGATCAGTTAGCGGCCGAAGCGCCGTTCCCGCGTTGCGTACGCGTCGACCGCGCGGTCGAGCGTGGCGGCGTCGAACTCCGGCCATGGTTCGAGCGTCGACCACAACTCCGCGTACGCGCACTGGTACAGCAAGAAGTTCGACAGCCGCAGCTCGCCGCCGGTGCGCACGACGAGATCGGGATCGGGCATTCCCGCGGTCCACAGCTTGCCGGCGATCGCGTCCTCGTCGATCTGGTCGGGCGCCAGGCGTCCATCCGCGACGTCGCGCGCGAGCGCTCGGCACGCGTCGCGCAATTCCGTGCGCGCGCCGTAGTCGACGGCGATCGTGAGCGTCATCGCGGTGCACGACACGGTGCGGTCCTCCAGCGCGCGGAACGCTTCCACCACGCCACGCGGCAAGCGGTCGCGCCGTCCGATCATGCGCACGCGCACACCCCGCGCGGCGAGCGATGCGGCCTTGTCGCGCGCGAACGACTCGGCCAGGCCGAACAGCCCGAACACTTCGCCGCCCTCGCGGCTCCAGTTCTCTTCGCTGAACGCGTACACGGTAAGCATCGTGATGCCGGTGCGCTGCGCGGCGTCGATGGTGCGCTCGAGCGCTTCCATCCCGCGGCGATGGCCTTCGAGCGCGGGATAGCCGTGCGTTCGCGCCCAGCGGCGGTTGCCGTCCATGATGATCGCGACGTGGCGCGGTACGCCCGTCGCAACGGGTGCGCGCTCGATCACGGCTGCGCTGCCAGACGCGGCGTCGCGGGCGATTCGGCGCGCTGGTGCACGCCGCGCACGACGGCTTCCAGCTCGTCGACGTACGCCAGAAAACGCGTTCGCCCGTCGCCGGTGATGCGCACGATCGTGGTCGGGCGGCCGTGTCCGCGGACGCGCTCGCTCGCGACGACTCCGACTTCCGCCAGCGCGTGCAGGTGGCGGTTCAGGTTGCCGTCGGTGAGGCCGCACGCATCCTGCAGGTCGGTGAAGCGCATCCCGTCGGGGTTCGCCACCAGACATGCGCACACGGCGAGGCGGCCGCGCTCGTGGAAGATGCGCTCGAGGCCGGCGAACGCGAACGGCGCGTCGTTGTTCGGGTTCATGCGCGGCCCTCGCGGTTGGCGTCGTCGCGCAGGATCAGCACGCCGATCACCGACTGGCCCATGCCGAACGTCAGGGGCATCACCCACCAGGCGAGCGCGTTCGTTCCCGGCGCGAAGAGCAGCGTCGAACCGAGCGCCGCGAAGCTGAGCGCAATCGAGACGGTGCCGCGCGGCAGCATCGAGCGCGCCGCGAGCAGACCGAGCCCGTAGCACAGCGCCCACATCCCCGGCAGCAAGCCGATCTCGCCGCGCGCGAGCAGCGCGGCCGTGAACGCGCCGCCACCGACGATCGAGGGCGTGACCGCGATCGCGGCCGTCTTCAGCTCGGTCCGCGTGCGCGACGACCAGTTCCGCGCCAGCCACACGGCGACCGCGCCGTAGTTCACGGCCAGCGCAAACGCGAGGCACGCGATCCAGATCGCGACGTACCGGGCGGCGTCCCCGGCGCCGTGCGGTGCCGGGACCACGGCGAGCTGGACCGCCCCGGCGCCGATCGCGGCGACCCCGCTGGCGAGCGCGGCCGGCCCCGACAGGCCGCGAAAGCGCTGGACGGAGGCGAGGCGGGAGCGGACTTCGTCGAGGTCGGCGATGGCGCGGGTGACGTCCACGTGGGGCTCCGATGCGGAAGGTTCAGGACGGATACTCTGTACCGCAAAGGATGTCCTCCCACACGCTGCCGGCCGAACCGGTCGTCGTCGCGGCCGGGCGATGTTCCTCGGATGACCGGCGGGCGATGAGTCAGAATCGTCGGCCCTGAAGTGGCGGGACCGCGTCTCCATGGCTGGAGGTTACCGCTGCGCGCTTGGCAGCGCGCGGCGTTCGAGGGATGGAATGCGGATCGGCCCAGCGATGCGCTGATCGTCGCTACCCCGGGCTCGGGAAAGACGCGCTTCGCGACGCGCGTCGCGCACGCGCTGCTGCGCGACGGCGCGGCCGGGCGCGTGATCGTCGTGGTGCCGCGCGAGCACCTCAAGGCGCAGGTGGCGCGCGCGATGGTCGGCGCGGGGATCGTGCTCGACCACAAGTTCTCCAACGCCGCGCAGCGGCTCGCGCGTGACGTGCACGGCGCGGTCGTCACCTACCAGCAAGTGTGCGCCGCGCCCCGGCTGTACCGCGAGCTCGCGCGCGACGAGAGCGCCGGCGCGGGCGGCGGGACGGCCGTGCTGCTCGACGAGATCCATCACGCCGGCGATGACGCGACGTGGGGCAAGGCGTTGCGCGACGCGTTCGAGCCGGCCGCGCATCGCGTGTCGCTGTCGGGGACGCCGTTCCGCAGCGACGGCACCGCGATCCCGTTCGTGCGGTACGACCGCGGGCTGTCGATGGCCGACTTCGCGTACGACTACGCGGCGGCGCTGCGCGACGGCGTGTGCCGTGCGCTCGTGTTCGCGCTGCAGGGCGGCGAGGCGGAATGGGTCGCGCGCGACGGCATGGGGATGTCGGCGACGTTCGACACCGCGCTCTCCGACAAGCGGCACCATTCCGAGCGCTTGCGCACGATGCTGCTGTCGGACGAGTGGCTCGGCGACGTCCTCACCGGCGCACATCTGCGCCTGATGTCGGTGCGCGCGGAGGGGCATCGCGACGCGGCCGGGCTCGTCGCCGCGATGAACCAGGACCACGCGCGCGACATCGCGGCGCTGATGGAGCGCCGGCTCGGCGTGACGCCGACGATCGTCGTCTCCGATCTCGCCGACGCGTCGGATCGCATCGCTGCGTTCGCACGCTCGTCCGATCCGTGGATCGTCGCGGTACACATGGTGAGCGAAGGCGTCGACATCCCGCGTTTGCGCGTCGGCGTGTTCGCGTCGAACGTCGTCACGGAGCTGTACTTCCGGCAGTTCTGCGGGCGCTTCGTGCGCACGATCGACGGCGTGAGCGACTCCGAAGCGTACGTATTCGTGCCGGACGATCCGCGGCTGCGCATGCTGGCGCACGGAATCACCGTCGACGTGCGCCACGGTTTGCGCGGCCGCGACGAGCGCGAGGAAGAGCTGGCCGCGCTCGAAGCTGCGCAACGCGCCGAGCGTGCAAGCGACGCGGGGCTGTTCGAAGCGATCGCCGCGCGCACGACGCACGAGCGCATGGTGGACTTCGGCCCGCTGTTCAACCCCGCCGCGTTCGCCGCCGGAACGCTGACCGCGGTCGCCGACAACGACGACGCGCGCGAAAGCGACGCGCCGCTCGCGCCCGCGATCACGACCGCGGAGCGAAAAGAATCATTGCGCCGTTCGCTCCAGAGCCTCGTGACGCGCGTGAGCAACCGCTTCGGTGTTCCACATCGCAACATCCACGCGACGCTGAACCAGCGCGTCGGCGGCAGCGTCTCCACCGCGACCGAACGCGAGCTCGACCTCCGCCGCCGCGTGGCGGAGTCGTGGCTGGCGAAAGACCGCTACGACGGCTTGCGCTAGGGTCGCGCGGACGCCGCGGGCGCCGGTGTGGTCGTTCCGGGCGACGGGAGCGTAGCCGGCGATTCGGCGGGCGCGGGCAACGATGCCGGCGCGGCGGACGGTGACGCGGCAGGTACCGGAGTCGCCGCAGGCGGGATCGTCGGGATGACTTTGCCGTCGATGAGCGCGAGCCGTTCCAGATCCGTCAACGCGAGGGGCGTATCGGACGGATCGGGCTTCGGAATGCCGGCGGCGAGCTTCGCGCGGCCGACTTTGCCGTATACCGTTTGCGGGAAGTACGCGGTGAGGTACGAGACTTGCTTCACCGCACGGCGGTGCGCGTCGTCGCCCGGGATGCGCTCGTACATCTGCTCGAGCGCGTACGCGTAGCGCGGCAGCCAGCGGTCGAACGGATATTTCTTCGCCCAGTCGCGCATCGCGTCTTCGACCCACAGCGCGTTGCCGAGTACCGCTTTGCCGTGCTCGGGATGCAGGTCGGCATCGAGACCGAGGTCCTTCACCTTGTTGCGCACGCCCAGCACGCTCATCTGCAAGCGCCCGAAGTACTCGTCCGCCGGCGCAAGGCCGTTCTTGGGATGATAGCCGACCGGCTTGGCCGTCTTCTTCGCAGCCGCTTTCGCGGTCTTCGCGGTCGTTTTCGCGGCCGCGGACTTTTTCGCGGTCGCGCTTTTCGCGACCGAGCTTCCGCTCTTCGCGGCGCTCGTTGCGGCGTTCGTGCCGGCGGCGGGCGAGGCGAGCGGAATCGCGCCGAGCGTGAAGACGGCCAGCGTGAGCGCGGCGAGCGCTGCGCGCGGGCGGCGTGAGTGCGTCATGGTGAACACTGCGAAAGCAACGCGTCCGCGTGTCGGCGGGTTCCCGAGCGAGCGGGGGGCTGCCGGAGCCATGTGTTTCGAGCGCCGCGTCGAAGGCCAGCCGCGTGAACCACGACGACAACACGCAGACGCAGGCCGACCCGCTCGAGCACGCCGAGGTCAAGAAGCACCTCTCCGAAGAGCTCCGCGCGATCCTCCGCCGCGTCGATGAGGGTGAGGACGAGAACGCGCGCGCCGAGGCGCTGGCGCCGGCTGCGGCGATCGTCGACGCGCTGGCCGCCGTGGGGCTGCTGGAGTTCGCCTACCTCGCGCCCGGCGACGACGAGGAAGAAGACGGCCCGATCGCATGGTTCGAAGCCAGCGAAGCGATCGTGGACAAGGAGCGCGACGCGGTGGTCGTCGCGGGCAGCGAGGTCCTCGAAGTGTTCGAAGGGCCGATCACGCTCGAAGACCCGCCGGAACACGAAGGCGAGGAGTAGCCCGGCTAGGGTGCCAGCGTCCACGCCCCGGCGTTCCACCACGCCGTCGACAACGACGTCGTCTGGTGCTGCAAACGGTCCGTGAACGCGTCGAGCTCGGGGCGCTGGTACAACAGCGCGACCGGCATCTGCTCGTGCAGAATCGTCTGCAACTGCCGGTACACCGCCTTGCGCCGCGCGAGGTCGTACGTGCGCTGGCCGCGCGCGAGCAGCGCGTCGACGCGCGGATCGCATAGGCGCGACTTGTTGTAGCCGTGCGGCGGCACCGTTGCGCAGCTGAACTGGTCGGTGGTGTCGGGATCGTCGCCGTTGACGAACGGGTACAGCGCCATCTGGAACTTGCCGCCGTACACCGGCCCGCCTTCGCCTGCCGGCGCGACGAACTGCGTGACGTTGAACGCCTTGAGCGTCACGTTGGCGCCGACGGCTTTCTCGTACTGCGTGACGGCGTTTCCGATGATCGTGTCGCCCGGCGTCGCGGCCTGGATGATGAAGAGCACGTCGAGCGGTTTTCCGGCCTTGTAGCGGATGCCGTCGAGGCCGAGCTGCCAGCCGGCGGCGTCGAGGAGCTTACGCGCCCCCGCGGGATCGTACGGCACGTCGGGATACGCCTGCGGATCGTGCGCCCAGATGAACAGACCGCGCCCGGCGTTCGTCGTGCTCACCGCGCCGCGGTACGTCTTCTGCATCATCGTCGGGATGTCGATCGCGCTCGCGAGCGCGCGCCGCACGCGCGGATCGCGCGTGATCGGGTCCTGCGTGTTGAAGATGATCGCGCCGACCGCGTTCATCGGCTTGCGCGTCACGCGCATCCCCGCGATCTGCTGCAGCAGCGGATAATTGCCGTAGTCCAGGTCGGAGAAATACCCGTCGGCCTCTTTGGTGCGCAAAAGGTTCATCGCGGTGTTCGGATCGGCGACGAAGCGGATGCGGAGGTGCTCGATCGCCGGCTTGCCGCGGTAGTAGTTCGGGTTGGCCCGGAGCTCGACGTGGTCGCCGCGCACCCAGTTCGTCACGGCGTACGGGCCCGAGCCGACCGGCATCGAGTTGAACGGAATCTTGTTGAAGTCGTGCAGCTTCGCGAGCAGGTGCGCGGGCAGAATCGGGAAGCCTTGCGGCGCGAGCACGAGGACGAGCAGCGGCGCGAACGGCCGCTTCAAACGAAGCACCAGCGTGGTGTCGCCGCGCGCCTCCGCTTTGCGCACGACGTCGTAGCCGAAGCGCGTCTGCGGGTTGTTCGCGGGATCGTTGATCGCGTCGATCGAGTAGACGCAATCCTTCGCCGTCAGCGGCGCGCCGTCGGCGAACTTCAGTCCGGGACGCAGATGGTACGTGACCGTGAGGCCGTCGCGGCTGATGCCGCCGTTCTGCGGCGAGGGCACCTCCGTCGCGGCATCGCCGACGAGCTGCCCGCGGTCGTCGTATTTGACGAGATACTGGAACAGCAGCTCGCCCCACTCGGTCGAGGACGTGCCGTTTTCCAGCGCAGGGTTGAGCGATGCGGGCTCGCGCTGCTGGGCGACGACGAGCGTATCGGCCGATCCGCCGACGGCCGCGGCTTGCTGCGATACGGGCGAACATGCAGCAAGAACCGACGTCGCGATGAACGCCGCGGCGCCCGCAGCGATGCGAAGCTTCACGCTGACCATCCTCCACTGACGGCCTGGCCGGCCGACGGCGTCCCGTTCTGCGGAAGCCGCGCGAAGCCATCGCTCGGCATTGGAGCGAAATGGTACGAACGTCGTTCAGCGTGCCGACCGTTGTGCCGATGACTTCAGGAGCGGGTGCGCATGGCCGAAGGAGCTGGGATGGGATCGTTGGTGTCGTGTCCGTGCGGGCACGGAGTCGAAGATCATACCAAAGGCGGGTGCCCGGGAACGGCGCGCCAGCGCTGCACCTGCCCCCGCACGTCCCAGATGGCGCTCGACGCCGCGGTCGCCGCGGTGCGCAGCACGTTCAACGACGACCGCGCCGAGCGCGAAGCCGCCGACCGGAACTTCCGCCGTTAGCGAGGGTCCGGGCCCCGCTCGACGGAACGCCGCTGCTCGGCGCCGTGGGAGCGTACGGGTCTGGTGGCTCGCCCCGTCTTCCAATGCGTTTGGCTCGGTTCGGCCTAGGGCTTCGCCCCTTCGTCGTCACGGAGGCGGTAGCCGACGCCGGAGATTGTCTCGATGACGTTCGCGCGCTCGGCGAGCTTCTTGCGAAGCGAGCGCACGACCACATCGACGACGTTGCTCGCTACGTCGGCACCGTCGCCCCAAACGTCGGTGAGGATCTCTTCGCGATGCACGACGTTGCCCGCGTGCTGCACGAGGTAATAGAGCGTATCGAACTCACGCCGTGTCAATGGCGCTCGGCGCGAGCCGACGACCACCTCGCGCGCGCCGACGTCGAGGAGGCCGCTCGTCGCCATGCCGAGCTCCGCGGCGACGAGCTTCTCGAACCAGCCGTCGACAGAACGGGGGCCGAAGTCGAGCACAGCGGTGACGTAGCGTTCGCCGGCGATCGTTGTCGCACACTCGTCGAGGACGACGAAGCCGAGTTGCGTCGCCGCGGCGGCGTACAGCGCGATGTCGCGGACCGTCAGATAGACGCGTCGCAGGTCCGGCCGGAGTGCCATGTATGCGCGCTTGATATCGAGCCAGCACGCCGCTTGAACCGCGCAGGGCGCTTCGCCGTCGGCACGCGAGAGCCAGCGACGTAAGAAGAAGACCCGTTCGCTGGCGGCGACCGGGTTGGCGGCGAGGTGCGCCACCCATTGCGCGAGCACCGGATCGTCGAGCGCCAGCGTCGTGCCGAGGCCTGCGGCCTCGAAGAGAACGTAGTAGCCGGCGACATCGGCGTTGCGCTCGCGTGCAATGCCGAAGCTGTCGGGTCTATGCTTCCACCACGCGGCGGTCGCGTGTGCGGCGGCGGGACCGTCGTGGCGCTCGGCGATGCCGAGGATCTCGGCTTCATCGGCGGGACGGGCGGGCTCGACCGCGTAGCGCTGCGCGCCGGAAGGGAAGAACGCTTCCCGGACGACCGGATTCTCGAGCAGGTACAACAGGTCCGCGGTATAGCGCCATAGCTCCGCGCGCGGGGCAGTGCGCAGCTCGCGCGTCAGGCGACTCCAACAGGCGCGGCGAAGCGTGAGGTAGCGTTGCGGATCCGACGAGTGCAGCTCACGCGCGATCGCGTCGCGAACCGTATCGTGCAGCTGCAAGCCCTCGCGGGCAAGCCGCATCAGCGGGAGCGAACGCAGCCGCTCGTAGGCGTCGCTCGGCGCGACGTCGGGGAGCATCGCGCCGAGCAAGGGCACCGTGATGCTTCGGACGACCGCCGCCGCCTCGACCGCGCGACGCGTGACGGGATCGCCGATCTCGGCCAGATGCCGGCGCGCGAGCTCGTCGATGATACGATGGAACGCCAGATCTTCGAGCGCGGGATCGTTGAGGCTTCGCAACGTGATCGCGGCCAGCGTCAGAGCGAGCGGATGGCCGCGCGCGACCCGATTCACGCGCGCCGCCTGCGCCGGCTCGACCCCGCATGCCGTCAGCAGCGCCACAGCGTCGGCGTCGTCGAGCGGCGCGAGCTCGAGGGTCCGGAACGCGCCGCGCCACGGCATCTGCAGCCACGCCGACAGCGGCGCATCGCGGCCGCTGA
>JAQBPK010000094.1 GCA_028287565.1 Vulcanimicrobiota bacterium | reverse complement strand
GGCGGCGCCGCCGCGCCCGCGCCCGCACCGGCCTGGCTGGCGCAACTGATCCCCGCGCCTGCTGCCGCGCTGCCCGGCGACGCCGCCCCGGCCACGATCGTGCTCGACAATGGGCTGCGCCTGCGCTACGTGCGCGAGCGCGGCCTGCGCGGATTCTACCTGGCGGGGTTCATCACCGGCTGGACCGGCAGCGATCCCGCCGGCAAGGAAGGTCTCGGGTCGGCGACGTCCCAGCTGATCGGCGCCGGCGGCAAGCACGGCCGCCTGCGCCGGCTCGCGGCCGGCGCGGCGGCGGACGATCTGACCGTGCAGGTCGGGCAGCGGATCGCCGCGGCCGGGCCCGCCCCGCGCTTCCACGACACGCTGGCCGCCATCGGCGACGCGCTGAGCGATCCGAGCTTTCCCAGCGGCGCGCTGGACTTCGTCCGGCGCCGTATGCGCGACGCGGCCAAGTCGCGCGACGCCGACCCGGACAGCGTCGCGAACGCGCTGTTCGACCGGCAGCTCGTCACCGCGGACGACCCGGCGCTGCGCCGGCCGACGCCCGCGTCGATCGACGGCTTGTCGCCGCGCGACGTCGAGGCGTTCGCCGCGGCGCACCTGCGGCCGGACGCCACCGTGCTCGCGCTCGTCGCCGATCTCGATCCCGCGGACGTGCGCCGCGAGGCCACGGCCGCGTTCGGCGGCTGGCGGAATCCGGCCGGCGCGCCGCCGGCAGCCCAGGCAGCGATCCGGACCTGGTCGCCGTCGCGCCGCGTCGTCGTCGTCCCCGCGCAGAGCGAGCATCTCATCCTCGGGCAGCCGGTCCCCGGGACGCAGGACGACCGCTATCCCAGCCTGCTGCTCGCGAACGAGATCCTCGGCGTCGGCTTCGACTCGCGGCTGCTGCGCGCGCTGCGCTTCGAGCGCGGGCTCGCGCTGTCGGCGACGAGCAAGCTCATCGCGAATCCCGGCCGCGGGATCCTGCGGATCGACACGCGCGTCCCGGCCGCCCGCGCGCGCGAGGCCGCCGCTCTTATCAAGGAAGAAGTTGCGCGCCTAACGCGCGACCTCGTCCCCGCCGGCACGCTCGCGCGCGCACGCGCGCAGCTGCTCGCGGCCCGCTCGACCGCGTACGAGCAGCCCGCGAGCCTGGCCGATTCGGCGCTCGAGGACGAGATGGCGGCCGCGGCGGGGCGCCGGCCGCCGCTCGCCAGGACCGCCGACGTCACGCCGGAGCGCCTGCGGGCCGACATGCGGACCCTGCTCGCACCGGACCGCCTCGCGGAGGTCGACACCGGGCCGCTGCACTGACGTCGAAATCTTTTGCGGAAAGCCTTGACTTGTATTAGTATAACTGGTACAAATTGTCCTAGTTGAACTAATACAACACTCGCCGCCCGCACACTGAGGCCCGTCATGGAAAACAGCCGCCCCGTCTACCGCCCCCAGATCGACCGTCCCGCCGCCGTCCCGACGCTCGTCCGCGTCCCCCGCGATTCGCAGCTCTTCCGCGGCTGGGGCATCACGCTCTAAAGCGCGCTGGTGCCGCCCGCGTTCTTCTCGGTCGACCCCCACGGCGGTGCCCCGCTGTACGCGCAGTTGACCGAACAGATCAAGAGAGCCATCGCCGTCGGCGCGCTGTCGGCCGGGGAACGCCTGCCGACGGTGAAGGGGCTCGCGCACGAGCTCAAGCTGAACCCGAACACCGTCGCGCGCGTCTACCGCGACCTCGAGCGCGACGGCATCATCGACACGGCGCCCGGACGTGGCTCGTTCGTGCGCGAGAACGGCGCGGTCGGCGAAACCCGGCGCGCCGCGACCGACGTCGCGACGCGCGCCGTCGACGACGCGGTGCGCGAGGCGCGCTCGCTCGGCGTCACCGGCTCTGAAATTCGCACGATCGCCGACGCGTCGATCGCGCGCTGGTACCCGGAGGAACAAAAGTGATCTCGATCAGCGGCTTGACCAAACGCTACCGCGACGTGCTCGCGGTGGACGGCGTGACGCTCGAGGTCCCCGCCGGTTCGGTGTGCGGGCTGCTCGGCCGCAACGGCGCCGGCAAGACCACCACCTTTAAATGCCTGCTGGGCTTCGCGCGTCCCGATGCCGGCGAGGTCCGCTTCGACGGCGCACCGCTGACGCCGCAGACGTTCGAGCATCTCGGCTACGTGCCCGAGCGCCCGGAGCTCTACAGCTGGCTCACCGTCGCGCAGCATCTGGAGATCGTGCGGCGCTCGCAGCCCAAATATGACGAAGCGTTTGCGAAAGAGCTGCTCGCGACGTTCAGGCTGGATGGGCGCAAGAAGGCCGGCAAGCTTTCGAAAGGCCAGCAGACGGCGCTCGCGCTCATCATCGCCATCGCGACGCGACCGTCCATCCTTATATTGGACGAGCCGGCGAGCGGCCTCGATCCGGTGATGCAGCGCGTCGTGCTCGACCTGCTGATCGACGCCGCGACGAGCGGCGCGACGATCCTGCTGTCCTCGCACCAGATCGGCCAGATCGATCGCGCCGCCGATCGCGTCGCGATCATGCGCGACGGTGCGATCGTCGTCTCGGGCGGGCTCGACGATCTGCGCGAAGCGGCGCGCATCGTCGAAGCGACGTTCGACACCGCGATCCCCGACGTCGCCGCGATCGACGGCGTGACGCGCGTCGAGACCGCCGGCACGACCGTGCGCGTGCACGCGAACGGCCGCGCCCCCGCGGTGGCGGCACGCCTGGGCGCGCTCGGTGCGACCGGCGTGCGCGTGCTCGACCGCTCGCTCGAAGATTTGTTCCTTGATGCCGTCGACGACGGAGGAAACCGCTGATGGAGTACGTCGAGATCTTGCGCGCGCGGCGCGTCCTGTTCTGGTACGGCTTGGTTCTGCTCGTGCAGGTGCTCATCACGGCGGCGACCGTGTTCTTCGGCCACCCCAGCGTTCACCGCGGCAACAGCACGGCGCATTTCAGCTCGATCGTCGTCGCCGCGCTCTTCGGCGGCGCCATCGTCGCGACGTTCGTCGGGGCCGGGCTCAACGCGGAGTCGGGCCGGACCGCGATCGTCTGGACCCGGCCGAAAGCGCGCGACGCGATCGCGTGGCGGTACATCGCGGTCGATGTCGTCACGATTCTGATCGGCTACGCGCTGATGCTCGTGACGGTCGTCGCCGTGACCGCGATCATAGGCATCCTCGACCAGTTCACGTACGACGTTGCGCAGTCGGCGCGCTTTCTCGCGCTGGGAGTGGGCGCGGCGTTGATGTGGTACGCGCTCATATCGCTCGTCGCCGCCCGGCTGCCCGGACGCGGGGGGCTCATCGCAGGCTTGAGCTGGGCTGCGTTCATCGTCATCATCGCGGTCCGCGAGGCGCCGTTCCCGTTGCCGCTGCACGCGCTGATCTACGCGCTGAACTATATCGACCCGCTGGCCTACATCGGCGCCACCGGCACCGACCAGCCCCTCCTTCCGCTCGCGCAGCCGGTGCGCATCGCGATGGTGTACGCTATCGCAATCGTCGCGCTCGCGGGGAGCGTGCGGCTGTGGTCGACGCGGGAGGCATGAGATGACGATCCTCGCGACACACCTCGCTATCGTGCTCGGCGGTTGGCGCCTGCGCATCCGCATCGACATCGACGAGCCGCGCGAAGCGGACCTCACCGACGAGCGCGCGGCGGCCTGTCACGCGCCGCACCACGCCGCCGCGGCGCACGCGGTGCCGCCGCAAACTGCGACGTGGGGACGCGGATGATCGTCCTTCCGCCGGGCTAGAGCACGGCGCAGCATCCGCGCGAGGGCGCGGCGAAGGGGAAGCGACATGCTCGCCCCCCACGCCGACGCCCTCATCGGCCACGTTCGCGCGAACCGTGACCGCTATCTCGACGAGCTCAAGGCGTGGATCGCCGTCCCGTCGATCTCCGCGCAGCCCGACCATGCGGACGACGTTCGGCGGTCGGCCGAGCACGCGGTCGAACGGATGCGCACGGCCGGCCTCACCGAAACCGCGGTTCTCGAAACGCCTGCCGGTGGGCACCCGGTCGCGTACGGCGCGTGGCTCGGTGCGCCCGGCGCGCCGACGATCCTCATCTACGGCCATCACGACGTGCAGCCGGCCGATCCGCTCGAGCTGTGGACGTCGCCGCCGTTCGACGCCGCGGTGCGTGCCAACAAGATCTACGGGCGCGGCGCGGTCGACGACAAAGGGCAGTGCCTGATGCACCTCGCCGCGATCGAAGCGCACCTGCACGTGAACGGCAAGCTGCCGCTCAACGTGAAGGTGGTGATCGAAGGCGAGGAAGAGATCGGCTCGCCGAACTTCGAGGCGTTTCTCGCGCGCGAGAAAGAGCGGCTCGCGTGCGACGTCGTGGTGGTGTCGGACACCGCGGTGTTCGCCGAAGACGTGCCGTCGCTCACGACGTCGCTGCGCGGCCTCGTGCACTGGGAGATCACCGTGCACGGCCCGTCGACGGACTTGCACTCGGGCTACTACGGCGGCATCGTGAAGAACCCGCTCGAGGCGCTCGCGCAGATCATCGCCGCCTTCAAAGACGCGCATGGCCGCGTGGTGGTCCCCGGCTTTTACGACGGCGTGCGCGAGCTTTCGCCGCAAGAGCGCGCGGAGATCGCTGAGCTGCCGCTCGATCCTGCGAAGATCGCGCACGAGCTCGGCGTGACGGAATTGGCCGGTGAGAACGCGCGGTTGCCGCTCGAGCGGATGTGGTTCCGCCCGACGCTCGAGATCAACGGAATGTTCGGCGGCTACCAAGGCGCGGGTTCCAAGACGATCATTCCGTCGTTCGCGAAGGCAAAAGTGTCCGCGCGGCTCGTGCCGCACCAGGATCCCGAACAGGTGAAGCACGCGGTGACCACGTTCGTGCAGCGCGTAGCGCCGAAAGGCGTGCGCGTGGACGTCGAGGCGCACGGCGACGTGCGCGCGGTGGAGACGTCGCGCGATCATCCCGCCGTTGCGGCGGCGGCGCGCGCGATGGAGCTCGGGTTCGGCAAGCCGCCGGTGTTCATCGGCACGGGCGGCACGATCGGACCGGTGTCGTCCTTCGACCGCATCCTGCACTTGCCGCAAGTGCTGATCGGCGTGGGCTTACCCGACGACGCGATCCACGCGCCGAACGAGAAATTCGACCTCGGCCAGTTCTTCGGCGGCATCGAGACGATGACGTACCTGTACGACGAGCTCGCGAACGCGCTGAAATGAGGTCGCCTCGTCTGCGCTCGGTAGAACACGTGACTTCGACTCGTTTGTGCTCGGTGGAATTCCGATGAGCTTCACCGGGCGGTTTTCCGACCGGGCCGGCGATTACGATGCCGGGCGGCCGTCGTATCCGGACGGCGCGATGGACGTGCTGTTCGAGGGGCTCGGCGATGTGGGGGACGTCGTCGCGGTCGATCTCGGCGCGGGAACGGGCATCTCGTCGCGGCTGCTCGCGGAGCGCGGCGCGAGCGTGATCGCGGTCGAGCCGAACCAGGCGATGCGCGACGCGGCGCAGCCGCACCCGCGCGTCGAGTGGGTCGCAGGCAGCGCGGAGTGGACCGGCTTGGGCGAAGCGAGCGCGGATCTCGTGACGGCGTTCCAGGCGTTTCACTGGTTCGATCCCGCGAAAGCGCTCGAGGAGATCGTGCGCATCCTGCGCTCCGGCGGCCGTGCGGCGGTCGTCTACAACGAGCGCGACGAGAACGATCCGTTCACCGCCGCGTACGGCAACATCGTGCGGCAATATCAGACCGACGAGACGGAACGCCGCCGCGCGGACGGCCTCGAAGCGTTCGCCGCGTTCGAGGGCTGGGTGGCGAAACGGCGCGTCGAGTTCCGCAACGAGCACGAGCTGAATGCGGACGCGATCATGTCGCGCGTGCGCAGCACGTCTTACCTGCCAAAAACCGGTCCGGCCGCCGACGAACTGAACGCCGCGATCCGCGCACTGTTCGAGCAGCACGCGCGCGACGGCGCGGTGGTGATGGTGATGCGAACGATCGTGGTGATGGGCGACGTTGGCGCCGGCTGAGGTATGGACACGACCCGGCAACCTCGCGACAATCCCGATATGGTGAAGTCGGTGAGTGACATGGAAGCGATACAACAGCACCCGATCACCGTCGAAGAGTTCGACCGCATGGCGGAAGCAGGCGTGTTCGGCGACCGGCGCATCGAGCTCATCGACGGCAGGTTGATCGACGTGCCGCCGCAAGGTCCGCCGCACGCCGGGACGGTCAGCGCGTTTCAGTTCAGCCTGCAGACGGCGTTCGGGCGGCGAGCGCTGGTCCGCCCGCAATTGTCGTTACCCGTAGCCGCTCACTCGCAGCCCGAACCGGATGTGGCGATCGTTCGCTGGAACGATTCCTTCTACCGCGATCGCCACCCGAGCGCGGAGGAAACGTTCGCCGTCGTCGAAATCTCGCACACGACGCTGGCGTTCGATCGTGACGTAAAGCGCCGGCTGTACGGTGCGGGACGCGTTCTGGAGTACTGGATCATCGACGTCACGCACCACCGTATCGAGATGTACCGCGAGCCGCACGATCTCGGCTATGCGTGGGAAAAGCGGTGCGGCAGTGGCGACTCGGTGTCGTTCGAAGCGTTTCCGGACGTCGTGTTCTCCGCCGACGAGCTGCTCGGCTAATGCACTGAGGACTGCGCAATAGCGGCGCCTTGTCCTGAGATGGAGCAAATCGAGCCGATCGGTTACGGACAGGCTTACGCCTATAAAGCCAACACGTTCGTCAATTGTAAGGCGCACACGGCAACCGCTGTCGTGAACCAGGACGTGCACGGCGTTCGACAGAAGGTTCGCACGTGGCAAACGGATTTATCGACGCCTCATGATCGTCTCTTCGCGACCGCCCAGGCGACCAACGCGCCGCTCGAACGTGGCGTCGCGAACGTTGGTTGTGGCGAAGCTCGCCGGGCCGGTTTCGATGATCGTGATGGGTGACGTGGGCGCCGGCTGAGGTATGGACACGACGCGGCAACCTCCCGACAATCCCGGTATGGTGAAGTCGGTGAGTGATATGGAATCTCAAATCGATACTCAGCTCGAAACTCCGTACCGGCCCATCAGCGTTCGCGAGTTCGACAAGATGGTGGACCGAGGCATTATCGGCCCGAACGAGCGCGTTGAGCTCGTGGACGGCCGCATCGTGGTGCGCGAGCAAATGAACGCGCCGCATGCGTTCATCGTGGCTCAGATCACCAGGCTGTTCATGCACCGCCTCGGCGATGGAGCGACGGTCTGGCCGCAGTTGCCGGTCCTCGCCTCCGGCCGATCGAAGCCGCTCCCTGACATAGCGCTCGTCCGCGCGCGCGGCACGCACTACCGTAGGCATCTTCCGCGCAGCGAAGATGTGTTGGCAATCGTCGAGGTAAGCGATACGAGGCTTGCGTTCGACCGTGGTGAGAAGCTCCGGATGTACGCGAGGGCCGAGATCCAAGAATACTGGATCGTGGACGTGAACGCTCGCACGATCGAGATGTGCCGCGAGCCGCACGACCTCGGCTACGGATCGCGGCCGATCGCAGGCCGCGATGCGAGCGTCGCCTTTACAGCATTTCCGGACGTCGTGTTTTCCGTCGGCGAGCTGCTCGGCTGAGTCAATGGTCGCAGAATACGAGCGCCGCCGCTTCACGACGGACGAGTTCAACCGGATGGCGGAGGCGGGAATCTTCGCTTCCGATGAACGGGTCGAGCTCGTCGAAGGCCACTTGGTGAGCTATGCGCCTCCACAAGGGCCGCTGCACGCGGGAGCACTCTGGAATTTTCCGGAAGTGATTCGCACCGGCCTGGGCGGCCGCGCGGTATTGTGGAGTCAACTTCCGGTGATCATTTCTGATACGTGCGAGCTTGAACCCGATCTATCGATCCTTTCGCACCGTGAACCGGGCTACATAAAGGCGCTGCCGCGTCTTGCCGATGTTCGGGCGGTCGTCGAGATCGCTGATTCCTCGATAGCCTCCGACCGGCGCCGCAGGCTCCCGGTTTATGCGGCCGCCGGAATCCCTGAATACTGGCTGGTCGGCGTCCGGCAGGAGCGCATTCAAATCTACCGCGACCCACGCGGTCCTGAGTATGCGTCCTATCGCCTCGCGCTTCGTGGCGATACGATCTCGTTCCAAGCGTTTCCCGACGTGGCGTTTTCCGTCGACGAGCTGCTCGGCTGAGTACCGCGGCCCGGCTCCGGATCGGGATCGACGTCGGCGGCACGTTTACCGACGTCGTTGCGGTCGATGCTTCCACGCGCGAGATGGTCGCGTCGATCAAAATGCCGACGACGCACGATCATCCTGACGGCGTTGCGGCGGGGATCGTAGCGGGATTGGAGCGGCTGCTCGGGGAGCATCGCATCGATCCCGAGTCGATCGCGTTCATCGCGCACTCCACCACGCAGGCGACGAACGCGCTGCTCGAAGGCGATGTCGCGAAGGTTGGGGTGGTCACGTTCGGCGGACCGGTTTCGCGCGCGTTCGCGCGGTTCGCGCCGTTCGCGCTTGCGGAAGGGGTTCGCTTTGCCCCGGCGTGGCTCGACGGGCGCGATCCGCGCGTGCTCGATGCCGCGCGTGCGGCCGGCATCGAGGCGCTCGCGGTCAGCGAGGCGTTCGCGGTCGACCGGCCGCAGCGTGAGAGCGCGCTCGTCGCGACCGCGCGCGCGAGCGGGCTTGCCGCCACGAGCGGCGCCGAAGTCTCGGCGCAGTACGGCTTGCGCGCGCGCACGCGGACGGCGGCGCTCAACGCCGCGATCCTGCCGCGCATGCTGCGCACGTCGCGCGTCACCGCGCGCGCGGTCACCGACGCGCGGATCCCGGCGCCGCTGATGATCATGCGCAGCGATGGCGGCGTCATGGACGTTACCGAGGTCGAGCGCCGGCCGATCCTAACAATGCTGTCCGGTCCCGCGGCGGGGATTGCCGGCGCACTGTTCCACGAAAACGTCACCGACGGCATCTTCATCGAGGTCGGCGGGACGAGCGCCGACTGCTCGGTGATCCGCCGCGGCCAGCCGCAGATGCGCCCGGCACGAATCGGCGGCCACCGCACGCTGCTCCGAACGCTGGACGTCCGCACGATCGCCGTCGCAGGCGGTTCGCTCGCGCGCGTGGCCGGCAACCACGTCGTAGACGTCGGACCGCGTTCCGCGCACATCGCAGGGTATCGTTACGCCGCATTCACCGACCGCGCGCTGATCGAAGATGCGCAGGTGGATCTCTCTGGCGGGTTCGTTGCGTTGCTCGCGCGTGACGGAACGCGCATCGCGGTCACGCCGACGTGTGCGGCAAACGTCCTGGGCGCCGTTCCCGGTGATGCGTTCGCGCTGGGCGACGCCGCAGCTGCTCGGCGTGCGTGCGAGATCGCCGGCGCCGCGCTTGGGCTGGACGCGGATGCGCTCGCGCACGCGATCCTCGACCGTGCGACACAGCGGCTGCGCGCCACGCTCGACGAATTGATCGCGGACTACGCGCTCGAGCGCGCGAACGTCGTTCTCGTCGGCGGCGGAGGCGGCGCGGCTGCGATCGTGCCGTACGCCGCACAGCGGCTCGGCTTCGCGCACCGCATCGCGCGCGACGCGCAGGTGATCTCGCCGCTCGGCGTCGCGCTCGCGCTCGTGCGCGACGTGGTCGAGCGCACGATCGTCGATCCGGCGCCCGCCGATCTGGCACGAATCCGGCGCGAGGCGATCGATGCCGCGATCGCATCGGGCGCCGCGCCCGACCGCGTCGAAGTCGTGGTCGAAGTGGACACCGCGCGCAACCGCGTGCGCGCGACCGCTTCGGGCGCAACGGCGCTCGTCGAAGGCGCGCAAACGGCGGTCGCCGTGGACGAACGGACACAGCTCGCATCCGCGGCGGCGCATCTGCGCGCGGGCTCACGCGAGGACGCGCCCGCCGGCGCGGTGTGTCTCGTGGCGCGCACTGCGGGGCTCGCGGTGTTCGCGTCGGCGAAGGAAAGCGCCGTCGTGGACGAGCGCGGCGTCGTGCGGCTCGTCCTGCCCGGCGCGGTGACGTACGCGACGCGCGCGGCCGACGTCGAGCGCGTTCTCGCGCGCGCGGTCGACGAGCACACCGCGTTCGGCGACGTCGGCCGCGCGCTGCCGGACGTCTTCGTGCTGCGCGGCGGCCGGATCGGTGAGTTCGCCGGCATGGGTGAAGCCGCGCAGATCGCGGGCCTCGTCGCCGACGAGCTCGCGGGAGTTGCGGACGACGACCGCGTCGTGCTCCTCATCGTCCCCAAGCGGGCGTAAGCAGCCGGTCTGACGGAGCGCGTCACCGCAGGCGCGAAGGCGCCCGGGATGCGCGAATACGACGTCCTCGTCGTCGGCGGGGGAAATGCGGGCTGCGCCGCTGCGCTTGCTGCCGCGCGCAACGGCACGCGGGTGCTGCTCGTCGAGCGCTACGGTTTTCTCGGCGGGACGGCGACCGCGTCGATGGTCGGGCCGTGGATGACGTTCCATTCCGGTGACGACCGCATCGTCGGCGGCATCGCGCAGGAGATCGTCGACCGGCTGGTCGCGCGCGGCGGCTCGCCGGGGCACATCCACGATGCGTCGGACTACGTCCCGACGATCACGCCGTTCGATCCCGAGATCCACAAAGCGTTGCTGTTCGAGATGATGGGCGAGAGCGGCGTGTCCCTGCTGCTGCACGCGTGGTTCCTCGACGCTGTTGTGGCGAACGGCCGCGTCGCGAGCGCGCGTTTCGCGACGGTCGGCGGCATGGTGGACGTCACCGCGAAGCGCACGATCGACGCTACTGCGGACGCGTACGTCGCCGCGAGCGCCGGCGTCCCGACGCAGCAGGGCGACGCGCGCGGGCGCGTGCAGCCGGCGTCGCTGATGTTCCGGCTCTCGCATGTCGATCTGAGCGCGCTATCGCACTACGTGCGGCAATATCCCGACCAGATGCGCAGCTCGCTCAAAACGCACGAGCGCACGCCCGGCGCGCTGAGCGCGGTCGCCGGATTGTACGAGCTGTGGGACGCGGCACGCGAGCGCGGCGCCGTCAACGTGCCGCGCGAGCTGGTGTCGTTCTTCGCCACGCCGTATGACGACGAGGTGACGGTGAACATGACGCGCGTGGTCGGCGTCGACCCGCTCGATCCCGACGATCTCACCCGCGCCGAGGTCGAAGCGCGCGCGCAGGTGATGCAGCTGCTGGATTTCTTCCGCAAGGACGTCCCTGGCTTCACGAACGCGCGCATTGCGGCTACCGCGACGCAGATCGGCGTGCGCGAGTCGCGCCGCATCGAAGGCGAGTACACGCTGACGGCGGACGACGTGCTGCACGCGCGCACGTTCGATGACGCCGTCGCGCGCAGCGCCTATCCCATCGACATCCACAACCCGGCCGGCAGCGGCACGACGACGCACCGCCTCGCGCCCGGCACGGCGTACGAGATCCCGTACCGCTGCCTCGTGCCGAAGAACGTCGACGACCTGCTCGTCGCCGGACGCTGCATCTCGACCACGCACGAGGCGCTCGCTTCGACGCGCCTGACGCCGACCGTCATGACGCTCGGCCAAGCCGCCGGAACCGCGGCGGCGTTGTCCCTGCACGCCGGCGTCACGCCGCGCGCGCTCGACCCGACGGTGCTGCGCGAACGCTTGATCCGCGACGGGGTCGACCTGCGCCGCCCGCAGCGCGCTGAGCCCGTCATCAGCACCGCGCGTCCCGATGTCGGCGAAGGCGCGAAGAATGGCTGACGTCCGCGGAATCGCCGCAGCGTACGGCGTGCGCGTGGAGCTCGCCGATCTCGGCGACTGGGCCGCGGTGCGGCTCGTCGCGGAATACGATCCTGTCGGTCCGGTCATCCGCATCAACGAGAACACGTTGCCGCGCGGGTCGTCGTGCGACGTGCGCGATGCGATCGATCGCGCGATCGCGCACGAGCTGTACCATCACCGCGAAGCGATCGGCGAGATTCCCCGCATCGCCGCGCGCGCCGCGCGCGAAGCAGCCGCCGACGCGTACGCCGACGCGCTCACCGCGGCACCGTTAGACCAAATGCTGTCAACCTAGTGCGCTACGTTGCGGGAATCGACGGCGGGCAGTCCTCCACCACCGCGGTCGTCATCGACGAAAACGGGCTCGTGTGCGCGCGCGGCAGCGCGGGTCCGGCGGATCACGTCGACGAGCCGGCCGGTTCGACCAAATGCGCCGAGGCGTGCACGGCCGCGCTGATGCGCGCGCTCGACGAGGCCCGCATGCCGCGCGACATACGCTTCGAAGCGGTGCACGTCGGGCTGTCCGGGTACGACGAGCGCTTCGACGGCGTCCAGCCCGCGTTCGCGGCGCGCAGCGTGCGATTGCAGCACGACGCCCCGATCGCGCTCGCGGGCGCGGTTCAGGCGCGCCCTGCGGTCGTCGTGATCGCCGGAACGGGTTCCGTCGCGTACGGCGAGGACGCGAGCGGCGCGGCGGTGCGGGCCGGCGGTTGGGGCTACATGTTCGGCGACGAAGGGAGCGCGTTCGCCGTCGCGCGCGCCGCGCTCGCGCACGCGATGGCGGAAGACGACCACGGGCGCCGCAGCCCGCTCGGCGACGCGGCGCTCGCGTATTTCGACCGCCCTAGCCTGCGCGATCTCGCCACCGCCGCGCTGCTGGGACGCATCTCGCGGGGCAAGCTCGCGTCGTTCGCGCGCGTCGTGCACGACGCGGCGCGGCTCGGCGACACCCGCGCGTCGGCAATCGTCACTGAGGCCGCGTCCGCGCTCGCCGCGCTCGCCGCCGCCGTCATCACGCGCTTGAACCTCGGTGACGATCCCGTTCCGGTCGCGTTCAGCGGCGGTGCGTTTCTCAACGAAGCGTTCTTCGCGCGCACGCGGGAGCGGCTCGCCGTTCTCGCCCCGCACGCGCTCGCGGTGACGCCGCGCTACGACGCCGCCATCGGCGCGGCGCTGCTCGCGTTCACCGACGCCGACCTCGCCGCGCCCGGCCGCATCGTCGAAGGCTCATGACCGCGTCCGCCCCGTCGGATCTCATGACCGATCCCGGGCCGCGCCGTCGAAAGCTCATGACCGTGCGCGGCCGCATCGTCGAGCTCTTGACCGTGCCCGGCCGGGTCATCGAGAACTCGTGACCGTGCCCGCGCACGCTTCCGGTACGACGGTGCTCGACCGCTTGCGCGGCCGGTTGATCGTCTCCGTGCAAGCCGAGATCGATTCGCCGCTCAACGCGCCGGACGCGATCGCGCTGCTCAGCCGTGTCGCGGTTGCCAACGGCGCGGCCGGCATCCGTGCGGAAGGGCTCGCGCGGCTGGGTGCTGTGCGCCGCGCCGTCGATGTGCCGCTCATCGGGCTCATCAAGCGTGCGTACGCCGGGTTTGAGCCGTACATCACCGCCAGTGACCGCGAGATCGCCGAAGCCGCCGCCGCCAGCGCGGACGTCATCGCGTTCGACGCGACGCAGCGGCCGCGGCCGGACGGGCGCGACATCGCCGCGGTGGTCGGCGCGATCCACGCGCGCGGCGCGCTCGCGATGGCGGACTGCGCCACCGAAGACGACGTGCACCGTGCCGCCGCCGCGGGCGCGGACATCGTCGCGTCGACGCTGTGCGGCTACACCGGCGCGACGCGCGGGACGCCGCTGCCCGCGCTCGATCTGGTGCGCGCGTGCGCGGCGAGCGGCGCGTTCGCGATCTGCGAGGGCGGCATCGCATCGCCCGCGGACGTGAGCGCCGCCTTCGAAGCGGGCGCGCACGCCGTCGTCGTCGGAACCGCGATCACGAACGTCGACGTCCTCGTGCGCCGGTTCGCCGCCGCAGCGCAACGGCCGCGATAGGGCCGAGACCGAGCGAGCGAGCGCGCGCATCCGATAGAAGTCCTCGCCTTCGGTTCACAAGGTCTTCATAGTAGGAAGTCGTGGCGGACCCCCGTAGCGAAAGCGGCGGATCGTCCCCTATGGGACTCCAGTAGAGAGGATCAGTTGGCACAGCGAGTCGTCAAGCCGAAGACGAACCTCGGCCCGGGGTTCTGGCCCGTCACCGCGTTCATCGTGGTGCTCTCCGCGATCATGGTCTACTTGGTGGAGACCAGCCCGCTGCCGATCGGCCTGATCCAAGCCGGGCAGCCGGCCGACTCGATCGACGCGCTGTTCCGCTTCCTGGGTGCGGTCGCCGCGGTGCTCTTCAACATCGTGACGATCTACACGGTCTACTTCGGGATCGTGTTCGCCCGCCCGAAGAACGCGCCGGCGAACACGATCGGCGTCCAAATCCACGACTCACCCGTGCTGGAATTCTGGTGGACCGCCATCCCGACGATCCTGGTGATCGTCCTGTCCATCTACTCGGTGAAGATATGGGCCGACCTGCAGAACACGCAGGGCGACGTCCTCACCGTCGAGGCGATCGGCTACCAGTTCGGCTTCCAGTACCGCTATCCCAAGCTCGCGAACCCGGTGAGCGAGTTCCATCTTCCGGTCAACACGCCGACCACGATTCACGTCACCTCGCGCGACGTCATCCACGGTTTTTGGATCCCCGAGCTGCGCATGAAGGCCGACATGGTGCCGGGCCTCATCAACACGATCCGCGTGACGCCGACCGTTCCGGGCACGTACCGCGTGATCTGCAGCGAGTTCTGCGGCTTGGCGCACGGCGCGATGAAGGGCACGGTCATCGTCGACAGTCAGCAAGACTTCAGCGCGTGGTTCAACAAACAAGCCGCCGCGCAAGGCACGACCACGGGCGGCGGAGGCGGTGCCGCGGGCGGCGCCGCGATCGCGATCGATCAAGGCAAGGCCGACGCCGGCAAGACGCTGTTCGGGCAGAAGTGCAGCGCGTGCCACTCGGTCGGACCGTTCGAGCAGAAGCAAGTCGGACCCGGCCTCGGCAATCTCTTCAACGACTCAAAGCATCCCAAGCTCGTGAACGACAAGCCGGCGACGCCGCAGAACGTCGCGGCGATCATCCACGACGGTTATCAAGGCGACCTGGGCGTGATGCCCAGCGCGCAGGTGAACCAGATCTCGAACAGCGACATCGCGAACCTGGTAGCCTATCTCGCCAGCCTCTCGAAGAAGTAACGGAGACCCTCACGATATGGCGACGCTCGCACCCGGAGTGAAGACGGGACCGTACCACGCGGTTCTCGACCACATCCATCCCGAGCCCACGAGCTTCATCCGCAAGTACATCTTCTCGATCGACGCCAAGGTCATCGGGTGCCAGTACTTCATCACGGCCGGCATCTTCTTCGTGATCGCGGGACTGCTCGCGGAGGTCATCCGCACGCAGTTGTTGTCGCCGAGCGGCGCGATCGTCAGCGCGGCGACGTACAACTCGATCTACTCGATGCACGGCTCGGCGATGGTGTGGCTGGTCGTGATCCCGCTGCTCACCGGCGCCTTCGGCAACTTCGTGATGCCGATGCAGATCGGCGCGCGCGATGTCGCCTTCCCGTGGCTCAACCTGGTCGCGTTCTGGATCTTCCCGGTCGCCGGCGTGATCCTGTTCAGCTCGTTCCTGTTCGGCGCGCCCGACGCCGGCTGGACGGAGTACCCGCCGATCTCGCTGCAGGGCCCGCCGGGCACCAATCTGTGGTGCGTCGCGATCTTCTTAGTCGGCATCAGCTCGACGATGACCGGGATCAACTTCCTGGTCACGATCTTCAAGATGCGCGCGCCGGGGATGACGTTCACCCGCATGCCGCTGTTCGTGTGGGCGCAGTTCGCCACCACGCCGCTGCTGTTCATCGCGACGACGGCGCTGGGCGCCGCGCTGGCCGCGCTGTTCATCGAGCGCGTGTTCGGCGTGCCGTTCTACGACCCCAAGCGCGGCGGGTCGCCGATCCTCTGGCAGCACATGTTCTGGTTCTACTCGCACCCCGCCGTGTACATCATGATCATCCCGGGCTTCGGGATCATCTCCGAAGTGCTGCCGACCTTTGCGCGCAAGCCGATCTTCGGCTACAAGATGATCGCGTTCAGCTCGGTCGCGATCGCGTTGCTCAGCTTCTCGGTCTGGGCGCACCACATGTTCACCTCCGGCATGGTGCCGTGGCTGCAGCTGCCGTTCAGGATCATCACG
>JAQBPK010000091.1 GCA_028287565.1 Vulcanimicrobiota bacterium | reverse complement strand
GGCGGCGCCGCGCCAGCGCGCGGTCGACGTCGCGCAGCAGCGTGCGGTTGCGCTCGGCAACGAGCGCGAGCAGCTCGTCGCGGCGCGGCAGCACGGTCTGCGCGGCTTCGGACGGCGTCGCCGCCCGGTGGTCGGCGACGAAGTCGGTCAGCGGAACGTCCGCCTCGTGCCCGATCGCCGAGACCGTCGGCACGCGCGATGCGGCGAGCGCGCGCACGACGCGCTCGTCGCTGAACGCGAAGAGGTCCTCGAACGATCCGCCGCCGCGCGCGACGACGATCAGGTCGACGTCCATTGCCGCCGCGCGCGCGATCGCGCGGACGATCTCGGGCGCGGCTCTCTCGCCCTGCACCGGCGTGGGCACGACGATCACCTCGACGTGCGACGCGCGCGCCTGCGCCTGCGTGCGAAAATCGCGCGCGCCGTCGGCAGCTTCGGACGTGACGAGCGCGACGCGGAACGGATACCGCGGCAGCGCGCGCTTGCGCTCGGGCGCGAACAGCCCCTCCGCCGCGAGCCGCGCCTTGAGCGCCTCGTAGCGGCGGTGCAGCGCGCCGGCGCCGCCTTCGGGCACGACCTCGAGCACGCGCAACTGATAGCGCGACGCCTTGGCGTACGTCTGCACGCTGCCGTAGGCGACGACCTCGTCGCCGTTCGCGAGCTCCGGGAACGTTGCCGCCGCCTCGCTGAAAGCGACGCAGTTCAGCAGCGCGTCACGGTCCTTGAGGTCGAAGTAGGCGTTACCGTTCGCTTGCAGGCGCAGGTTCGATATCTCGCCGCGCACGCCGAGCTGCGCGAACGCGCGCTCGCGCTGGAAAACTCCCGCGATGTAGTTCGCGAGCCGCGACACCGCGACGATGCGCACGTCGGCGCGTGCGCCGCTCGTCACGGGGCCTTCGCGGGCGCGGGGGTGGCTTCGCCGTCGAGCCGCACGAACGTCTGCCCGTCGCCGATCACGTCCGGCGGCGGGGTCAGCGGCGTGACGGCCGGCGGCGTGCGCGGAACTGCGGCCTTCGCGATCGGCACGGGCGCAAGCGGCGCCGGCACGTACGCGCGCTTGCGGTGCCGGCGCGGCGTATCGGTCGTCGTCGAATCGTCCGGCGTGCCGCACGTGTGCAGCGGCTCGGTGCCGGACAAGAACACCTCGTCCTTGCCGGTGCCGCACAGCTTGACCTTGTGCACCTCGCCGACCGGCAGCACGAAGTCGTGCGGCTTGACGTTCGCGAGCGCTTTCTTCATGAAGCGCGCCCAGATGCGCGCGGGGATGTTGCCGCCGTACGACTCGTTCATGCGCGTGTAATCGTCGTTGCCGATCCATACCGCCACGGCGAGGTCGGGCGTGAAACCCACGAACCACGCGTCGCGAAACGACGACGTCGTCCCGGTCTTGCCGGCGGCCGGGCGCCCGATCTCCGCGTTCGGATAACCGGTACCTTCTTTGATCACCGACTGCAGCATCGACGTCACCACGTACGCGACGCCCGCGCTGATGACTTCGTTTTGCTGCGGATACGTGTTGTCGAGCACCGGCGTGCCGATCGCGTCGCGCACCATGCGAATCGGCGAGGGCGGGATATGCACGCCCTGGTTCGCGAGCGTCGCGAAGCCGGCGGCCTGGTCGAGCGGCGAGACGCCGGAAGACCCGAGCGCGAGCGACAGTGTCGGGTCGAGCGGCGCGGTGACGCCCATGCGGTGCGCGTACTCCACGACTTTGTCGATGCCGAGGTCCTGCGCCAGCTTCACCGCGACGACGTTGCGCGACTGCGCGAGCGCGTAGCGCAGCGTGATCGCGCCGAGAAACCGGTTGTCGTCGTCCATCGGCGCCCAGCGCGTGCCGTCGCCCATCGGATAGCTCACCGGCGTGTCTTGAACGATGGTCGTGGGCGGGTGCCCGGCGTCGATCTCCGCCGTGTAGACATACGCTTTGAACGACGAGCCCGGCTGGCGGTGCGCCTGCCACGCGCGGTTGAACTGGTTCGTCAGCGAGAACGGCGTCGCACCGCCCACCATCGCGAGGATCTCGCCGGTCGACGGCTTGATCGCGACGAGCGCGCCCTGGTGCGCGCCGATCCCCTCGGCCTTCGCGCGGTCGATCCCCCACGTGACGGCGTCCTGCGCCGCGTCCTGCAACGACGGATCGAGCGTCGTGTTGACCTGCAGCCCGCCCTCGAACGTCGCCTGCGTGCCGAACTGCTGTTCCAGCAGATGCGTCACATACGTGGTGAAGTACGGATAGCGGTACGACTGCAATCCCTGGGGGCGTTCCCCGAGCAGCTGCAGCGGCGCGCGCTCAGCGCTCTCCGCCTGCGCGCGCGTGATGAAGTGCGCTTCCACCATGCGGTCGAGCACGTGGCGCTGGCGCTCCTTGGCGTGCGGCAGGTTGACGTACGGCGAGTAGTCCGACGGCGCGGCCGGTAAGCCCGCGATGATCGCGGCCTGCCCGAGCGAGAGCCTCCCGACGTCGGTGCCGAAGTAGGTGTGCGCCGCGGCTTCGACGCCGTACGAGCCCGCACCGAAATAGATCAGGTTCAGATAGCGCTCGAGGATCTCGTCCTTGGTGTAATAGCGCTCGATCTCCATCGCGAGCAGCGCTTCCTGGATCTTCCGCGAGTACGACACCTCGTTCGACAGGAACAAACCGCGCGCGAGCTGCTGCGTGATGGTCGATGCGCCTTGAAGCTGCTGGTGGCGGTAGTCGGCCAGCGCGGCGCGCGAGATGCCGACGAAGTCGATGCCGTGGTGCTGGTAGAAATGCCGGTCCTCGGTCGCGATGAACGCGTTGCGCACCATCACCGGAACCTTGTCGACCGGCACCCACGTGCGGTTCTCGCGGTACAGGTTCGCGAGCTGGACGCCGTTGCGCGCGAGAACGCGTGTCGCCCGCGACGGCTGGTAGTCGGCCATGCGGTTGATGTCGGGCAGGTTGCGCGAGTACGACGCGACGATCCCCGCGACGATCCCGACCGCCAGCAGCACCGCGAACAGAACGAGCACGCCGAACGTCTTGATGACGCGCACGACGATGCGCCCAACGCCCCCGCCTCGCTTGGCGGGACGCCGCCGCGCACCGGACCGCGGCCGAGCGATCGAGCTCACGCGGTGACCTTCCCGAGCAGACGCCCCAGCACGCCGTTGACGTAGCGGCCGGAATCCTCGGTCGAGAACTTCTTTGCGAGCTCCACGGCTTCGTTGATCACGACGGCGGGATCGATCTCCTTGCGGTGGTTCAGCTCGAACGCGCTCATCCGAAGGATGATGCGGTCGATCGTGGGCAGGCGCTCGAGGGTCCAGCCTTCGAGCAGCGGCGCGATCAGCTCGTCGGACTCCTCCTCGTTCTCGATGGTGCCCAGAACCAGATCGCGTACGAATCCGCGGCCTTCCGACGACTCGTCGCGCGCGAGCAGCTCGGTGAGCATCTCGTCCGCGGAGCGCTTCCCGACCTCGGTGCCGTAGAGCGCCTGCAGCGCGACCTCGCGCGCGTGGCGCCGCGAAAAAGAAGCCATCGAACTAAACGGCGGCGGCTCTGCGGGACAGGAACGCGGGCAGCCAGCCGACGCCGATCCCGCCGGCGCGGAACTCCGGCTCGCCGAGCACTTCGCTGCAGAAGTCGACGGTCGTCTTCACCCCTTCGATACGCGTCTCGCTCAGCGCCCGTTCCATCCGCAGAATCGCCGACTCGCGCGTGCGCCCGACCGCGATGATCTTGGCGAGCATCGAGTCGTAGAACGGCGGGACGACCGCGCCGCCGTAGACATGCGTGTCGACACGGATGCCCGGGCCGCCGGGGAAGACGACGGTCGTGAGCGTCCCCGCGGCCGGCGCGAAGTTGTTGTTGGGATCCTCGGCGTTGACGCGCACTTCGATCGAGTGGCCGTGCGGGTGCAGGTCGTCCTGCGTGAAGCCGAGATGCTCCCCGGCCGCGATGCGAATCTGCTCCTTGACCAAGTCGACGCCGTAGATCAGCTCGGTGACGGGATGCTCCACCTGGATGCGGGTGTTCATCTCCATGAAGTACACGTCGTCGCCCGCGACCAGGAATTCGAGCGTGCCCGCGTTCGTGTACCCCACCGCGCGCGTCGCCGTCGTCGCAACGTCGTGCAGCCGGTCGCGGACCGCGGGATCCAGCGCGGGCGCGGGCGCTTCCTCGATAAGCTTTTGGTGCGACGGCTTCTGCACCGAGCAGTCGCGCTCGCCGAGGTGCACGACCTCGCCGTGCTCGTCCGCGAGCACCTGCACCTCGACGTGCCGCGGGTTGGTGATGAGCTTCTCGACGTACATGCGGCCGTCTTTGAACGACGCCTCGGCCTCCGCTTGCGCGGTCGCGAAGGCCGTCGGCAGCTCCTCGGGCGCCGTCACCGAACGCATCCCCTTGCCGCCGCCGCCCGCCGTTGCCTTGAGCAGCACGGGATAGCCGATCTTCGCGCACACCGTGCGCGCCTCGTCGACGTTCGCGACGATGTCGCTGCCGGGCGTCGTGGGGACACCCGCCTCGCGCATCAGCCGCTTCGCCGTCGCCTTGTCGCCCATCGCGTTGATCACCGCGGGCTTGGGCCCAATGAACGTGAGCCCGTGATCGGCCGCGATCTCGGCGAACCGCGCGTTCTCCGCCAAAAATCCGTACCCGGGATGAATCGCGTCGCAGCCGCTGATCAGCGCGGCGGAGATGATGTTCGGAATGTTGAGATACGACCGCATCACGGGCCCGGGCCCGACGCAAAACGCCTCATCGGCATGCCGCACGTGCAGCGACGCGCGATCGGCATCGGAAAAAATCGCAACGGTCGCCACACCGAGCTCATGACAAGCGCGATTGATACGAAGCGCGATCTCGCCCCGGTTGGCGATGAGAACTTTCTTGAACAATTTAACGGCGCTCCGCCCTAGGCTGCGCGCCCCCCACGCGTTGCGTGGGCCCCCCCGTCCGACCTCGCAACGACGTTCCAAATGAGGCGCGATCACTCTGCGCTCGGTCCATCAGCATCGTCTATCGTTCGATGGCGAAGAGCGGCTGGCCGTACTCGACCGGCTGGCCTTCGTGGACGAAGACCGCGCTGATGCGGCCCCCGCCGCGCGAGTGGACGGCATTGCGGATCCCAAGGGTCTCGACGTACGCCAGCTCCCGGTCGCCGTCGAGGTCCTGTCCTTCGGCGACCGCCGGCCGCAGCAGGCGAACGATCCCGACCACCTCGCTCGCCACGAGGTCCGCCGGGCGCTGGGGAGGCTTCTCGACCACGGCCTCGGGGACGGCGGCGGGCGCGCCGGCGGCGGCCGCGGGGGCACGCGGGGCGCGCCGCAGCTCGATCTCCGTCTCGCCGTCACGGACCCGCAGGCGGGCGAACCCGGCCTCGGCCAGCGCGCCGGCGAGCGCGCGGGTACGCGCCGCGATCACGTCTTCGGTCATCGGGCCTGCGGTTCGACGCCTCGCGGCGGCGCCCCCGGGACGGGTCGTTCGGCCCTGTTGACGTGTGGGTAGTATGACGAAGACCTCAGGAGGAGGCTGTCTGCGTGATCGCCAGCACCATCGCCAAGGACTCGGCGTTCGTCCTCGTCTATCCGCACGATCTGGAGCTGGGCTCCGCCGCCGCCGCCGCGCTCGACGCCGCCGGCATCGCGCACCGCGGGGGCCGTTTTCCCTATGCGTACGACGAGCCCGGCACCTCGGTCGTCTACCTGATCGACGAGGCACGCCTGCTGTCGCTGGGACCCCGCAAGACGGTCGAGCACGCGCTTGAGCTGATCGGACAGGCTCAGGCCGCAACCACGCTCGTACTGGCACCGCGGGCCTCGCGGAATGGGTGGCTGGCGGAAAACCCGCACGTGGGCGGCTGGCTCGTCGCCCCACTGGATGGCTCTGCCCTCATCGCGACCGTCCGCTCCGCCGCCGCGATGCTGGCGGCCCGCGAGGAGCTGCGTGCCGCGCGCGGCGAGAGCGATCGGCTGATCCAAATCGGGCTGGCCCTCTCGGCCGAGCGCGACATCGCCAAGCTTCAGCAGACCATCGTGCGCAACGCCCGCGAGCTGACCCGCGCCGACTCCGGCTCGCTCTACCTGCTCGAAGACGGCCAGGACGGCGAGCGCGTCCTGCGGTTCGCCGTCGCGCAGACCGGGCCGGACGACAGTGGAACGTACCTCGGCGCGGTCCTCCCGCTCTCGCGCACGTCGATCTCCGGCTACGTGGCGCTCAGCGGCGAGACCGTCCGCATCGACGACGCGTACCGCGTCCCCGAGAACGCCGAGTACCGCGTCAACCGCAGCTTCGACGTCGCGAACGGCTATCGCACGATGTCGGTGCTGGCCGTCCCGATGCGGGACCACAACGACGCGATCGTCGGCGTGCTGATGCTCATCAACCGCAAGCCCGAATTCAACCTCGTGCTCACCAGCGCCGCGCACACCGAGGAGGTCGTGCAGCCGTTCGGCGAGCGCGACGAGCACGTGCTGCTCTCGCTCGCATCGCAAGCCGGCGTCGCGCTCGAGAACAAAGCATTGCTCGACTCGATCCAAGAGCTCTTCGAGCAGTTCGTGCGCGCGTCGGTGAAAGCGATCGAGGTCCGCGACAAATCGACGCAGGGCCACTCCTCGCGCGTCGCCGACCTCACCGTCCTGCAAGCGGAAGCGGTCAACAACGTAGAGGCCGGCGTGTTCGCCAACCTCCGTTTCGATCAAGATCAATTGCGCGAGATGCGCTACGCCTCGCTGCTGCACGACTTCGGAAAGGTCGCCGTCCCGGAGTATATCTTCGGCAAAGCAAAAAAACTGCCCGACGGCCGCATCGACGCGATCCGCCTGCGCTTCCTGCTGGCGATCGAGCAAACCAAAGGCGACCGCGAGCGCGCGGAGCTGCGCAAGCTCCTGGCAATGGTGGAAAACGCGAACGAACCGCGCGTCATCTCCGCCGAAATGGGCGGCGCACTGGACGCGCTCGCGCGCATGACGTACCGCGACCTCGACGGCGAACGCCCGCTGCTCGACAACGCGGAGCTAGAATTCCTGAACATCCCGCGCGGCTCGCTCTCCGCCGACGAACGCCGCAAGATGGAACAGCACGTCACGCAGTCGTTCTATTTCCTGCGCGAGATCCCGTGGACGAAAACCCCATGGCGCCACGTCCCGGAGATGGCATACGGCCACCACGAACACTTGGACGGAACAGGTTACCCCCGAGGCCTCAAAGGCGCCGAGATCGTCCCGCAAGTCCGCATGCTAACGATCAGCGACATCTTCGACGCCCTGACGGCAAACGATCGCCCCTACAAACCCGCAATGCCGGTAGAACGCGCTCTCGACATCCTCGTCCGAGAGTTCGCCGATCGCGGCAAAGTGGACCGCGACTTGTTGGACCTGTTCATCGCAAAACGAGTCTACGAACCTGTAATCGCCGACCTGATGTAAGCCATGTGGTAGGCGAAATTATTGAATTGAATCCCGCTTCTTGTCGTTGAGCTCCACCGGAGCTGAGGCGCCCCGCCTACGCGATCGCCGTCCAAGTAGACGACCCGCTACCCGGGTTGAAATACAGGTGCGCGCCAGCCGAACCATCCTTGCGGAAGTAGTACACCGGCAACCCGGCGATGACGCCGGTCGGAACGCCCGCATTCGTGAGGAACTGAATGGTCGACGTGCCCCACGCCGTGAGGCCGTAGAACCCTGCGACCGTCCCGTTAGACAGCACCACCTGTGTAGGCTGCATCGTGATGGCGTTGCCTGCGGCGTCGGAAAATATGCGCGTGTAGTCGATCGGGCTCGCCGCGTTCGCGAGATTTCGCACGGACGGGTGGAGCGTGTTGAGCGAGATGAAATCCGAGAACGAGTTCCCCTGCGAGGGGGTCATGCTGTCGAACGCCATGCCGAACGCGGAGGTCGATCCGAGCCCACCGATACCGGTGTCGTCTATGGCGCGACACGCAGTGAACGTGCAGTCGAACACCGAGTCTCCGACCATGCGGAAGCAGACGTCATTGTTCGCGCCGTTGTTGGGCGAGTTGAGATTGCAGTTTCCGGCCGTCACGCCGATCGCTTTGTAGTTACGCAGAATGTTTATCTGCCCGCCGGGCCGGTCGGTGCTGGCGAACAGGATGGAGTCGTTTCCGGTGTTGCGGATGGACCCGCCGATGATCTGACAGTCCTCGGCGTTCCCGTTGTAGACGGCGGTGTTGATCGCCGCCTGCAATCCGCACGTTATCCCGGCGTCGATTCCGCCGTTTATGTCCGCGCCGAGGATGCGCCAGCGCGACGAGGCCCAAAGCGTGATCCCTTCAAACGACCCGATGGTCACGGTGACGCCGGACACCGCGCCGCCGGTGTACGAGATTAGTTGCACCTGCGTCGTGGAGATGGCGGAGCCGATAGTAGACGACACGTTCGGAGCCCAGACGACTTGGAGGCCCCGGAACATTCCGCCGTTCCAGCCCGACCCGCTGCCGATGATGCCCGACACGAACGTCATAACGCCCCCGGCGCTAATGTTCACGACGCACTTCTGAATGTAGCCCGCGATATTCGGTGCGATCACCGTTACGTCGTCGGCAAGTTCACCGATGATTCCGAATCCACCGCGCAGCGCAGAGATGGACGGGTTACGAATCGTTGCGTTGTACGAGAACTTCTGGGCGGTCGGGGTGCCGGCGGCCAGGGGAATGAGCGCGATGCAGTGCGCGAAGATCGAATCGGTCGTGCAGGAGTCCAACTCCGTCCCGATCGCGAGGTCGGCGAGGTAGAAGCCGTTGTTCGGGGCGTAGATGCCGTTCACGCGGATGGACTTCTGGTTCGAGCACGACACGGCACCCGCATGCAGAACCAGGCACAGCGTCGTGGTATTCCCGTTCGCGGCGTTACCGTCAACGGTCAGATCCTCGAGCGTCGCTGCGTTCGCGGAGTTCGTGAAGAAGTCGACGACGTAGGGAAGGTTCGCACTCGGTCCTTGGCGGATGGTCGTCGCCCCGATGCCTGCGCCAATGAGCCGCACGTTGGAGTGTTGCAGGATGCGCACCGACTGCGCAAGGTACACGCCTGCCGGGCAGTAGACGACGCCGCCGCCTGCTGCGTTCGCGGCCATGATCGCATTGTTAATGAACGGCGCGTCGTCTTGAACGCCGTTGCCTGCAGCGCCGAACGTGACGACGTTGAAGACTGGATACCACGACGGTCCCGGCGATGCGGACGGAAAGGACGTGCTCACGTCTCCTCCTAGAACTGTGCGTAGGTGATGACGCCGACGATGGAGGGCATCGTCCCGATGGGGACGCAAAATGCCGCCCCGGCGTTCGCGATGCGACCCGTTGCGGTGAACGAGCCCGAGACGGAGATCGCCTGGACGTCAGCGCGCGCGGCGAGCGGCAGCGCCACGAGCACCGCAGCGAACAGAACGGCCAGGCTACGACACATCGCGGTTCTCCTTCGGTTCGGCTTTGGGGATAACGCCGCGCGCCTCGAGCCGCACGATCGCAGCATCGGCCATGGCGTCGATGACGACTTGATTCATGCCCTGCGCGAATGTCTGCTTGAGCGCTTACGCGCCGTCCTCCTCCCTCGCTACGAACGCGCGCGCTCGGGAGCTGGCCCACCAGCGCCGCGGGACGAGAGCCGTTCATCCGATGCCGCGCAGGATGAAGCCTGCCGAGTTCGCCTCGAATCGGTCACCGTCGCAGTGCTGCTCGATGCGAGGTACCGCGACGTCATCGCTATACTGCTAACACGACGCCGGGTTTGCGACCGCCTTGAGTACGAATTTCGCGCGACGCTCGTCACGACGTTCGATTTGCCGTTGCCGGCATACCACAACGTTCTGTCGATCTCGATTAGCGCCACCGCCGAGGTAGATCAATCTCGCCGAAGGCGGTGGTGCGATATCGCCGCGCGGGGGCGTTGCGGAGTTCGCGGAGCCAGGATGGCGAGAGCGAACGGAGCACCGAGCGACCGGAGGCGCACGATGCGCCGCAGGGAGCGTCCCCGGCGCGGCGATGTCGCGCCACCGCCACGCCACCCAGCGAACGATTAGAAGCGCGTAGCGATCCCGACCGAAACCACCGGATACGTCTTGAGGAAGTTCACCGAGTTCGCAAAGTCCTTGCGCGCTTGTGCGAGGTCCGCTTGGAACTGCGGATCCGACGCGGCAGGACCAGTGGCGTCCAGCGACGTGGTGACGGAGCGCAGCACGACGCCCGCGTCGGCGGTGAAGTACGCGCCCAGGCGGTGCGGGGCGCCGGTTCCGATGCCGAGGTACGGTGCGGCCGAGCCGAGCTTGGCGCTGCCCACGACGTTGCCCGCCTGCGAGGCTGAATACGTGTGGCCGTTGATGAGGTACGATGTGCCGCTGTGCGGGACGCCCGTCACGTCGATGCGGTCGTTGCCGAACACGAGCCCGCCGGTGAGGCGGAACGCGCTGTTCATCGGGTGGAGGTCGAGCAGCGCGGCGACGTTGTGCAGCCGGATCGAGCCGTTGAAGTCGATGTTGTCCGAGCTCACGGCACGGTCGTACGAGAGCGTGCCCGAGGACAGGCGCAGGTCGACGCGCGGCGCGATCGAGCGCCCGACGGCGACGCCGTATCCGAGCGAGGAGACATGGAGGTCGGCGGTGTTGTCGGAGAGCACGTCCGCGCGAGCGGCGGCCGGCGCAGCGAACGCGCACGACAATGCAGCCAGCGTCAGAACGCGGCGAAAATTCTTCATGCAGCGTACTTCGGCAAAAACGGCGCAGCGGAATACCGCCGGGCAAGTGAGCGGGCGTCGTCTACGGGCGGTAGACGAGGCCGACGCTGATGACCGGGACGACGACGTGGGTGCGCTGCTCGCTGCGCAGGCGTTCCAGGTCGGCGCGGAACGCGGCATTGTTGGCGAGCGGGCCGGTGGCGTTTGCGGTTGCGGTTCCGTTGCGCACGAGGACGCCGGCGTCGAACGCCAGGGCGAGACCGCGGATGAGGCCCGTTCCCGTTCCCACGCCCGCGTAGAGCGAGGGGCGGTCGAAGCGCACGCGAGCGCTCACCTCGCCGGTTCCGCTGACGGGATAGGTTCCGTTGCCCACGCGCAGCGTCGCCGTCTCCGCGCGAGCGACGCTGTCGATGCGGTCGTTGCCGAACACGAGGCCGCCGCTGATGCGGTAGCGGCCGGCGTACGGGCGGTAGTCGCCGATCACGGCGACGTTGTTGTAGCGCGTGGTCGTCGTGTACGGGTTGTCGTCGTAGGAGAACTGCTGCGATACGCTCATCGCGCCCGTCTTGACGCGCAGGCTGAAGTCGTACAGGAGCGGCTTTTCCAGCGTGATGCCGTCACCGATCGTGCTTGCGTGCAGACCGTACGAGACGGACGAGAACAAGTCCGCGCGCGCGGCGGCGGGCAGGGCGGCGAGCGCGGCGGCGAACGACGCGGCGGCCAAGCGTGTCACGGACACCAAGCGTCTCATTGAGGGCCGAGTTCGACGACGGCGGCGCGCTCTCCGGGCGGCAGCGCATCGCGCAGGCCGGCGAAGCTCGGATCGATCTCGGCGAGCGGGACGAGCGCAAACGCCCGCTCGCGCAGGCGCGCGTGCGGGATGGTGAGGTCCGGGTCGTCCAGGCGGACGTCGCCGTAGGTGAGGATGTCCAGGTCGAGCACGCGCGGTCCCCAGCGCACCGCCGCTATCCGGCCTTCTTCGAGCTCGATCCGCTTGAGCGCGCCCAGCAGCGCGCGCGGGTCGAGCGCCGTATCCACCAAGGCCGCCGCGTTGACGAACGGCGCTTGATCGACGAGGCCCCACGGCGGCGTGCGGTACAGCCGCGAGCGCGCGACGACGGTGCCGACCACGGCGAGCCGCTCGAACGCGCGGCGCACGGTCGCTGGCGCGTCGCCCACGTTCGAGCCGATCCCGACGGCCGCGCGCATCAGCGCTTCGTCTTGCCCGATCCGCGCGAACCGGCGAGCTTGCGCGGCCGTGTCTTCGTCAGCGTTACCACCGGCGTCGCCCCGGCCAGCAGCCCCGGTTTCGCGACCGAGACCGCCGCCATCGCGATGCGCTTGTCCGTCATCACGGCGTCCAGAATCGACTCGCCGAGCCGTTCCAACAGACGATGGCTCTCGCTTTCAACGATGCGCACGATCCGCGCGTGCAGATCCGCGTAGTCGATCGTATCGGCCAGCGCGTCGCTCGTTCGCGCGTCATGGACGTCGGCGGACAGGCTTACGTCGACCTCCAGCGGCTGAGGAACGTCTTGTTCGCCCGCGTTCGCGCCGTGCCGGCCCCACGCGCGGATGCCGCGCAGCTCGATCGACTCGAAGGGGCCGTCCTTCACGGCAGCCGTTCGGTCCAGCCCTCGGGGCGCCAGCCGCGCACGATCGCGTCGGTGACGCGCACGACGTCGCGCTGCTCGGGGACGTCGTGCACGCGCACGACGTCGATGCCTGCGGCGATCGCGAGCGCGACCGTCGCGGCCGTGCCGAACTCGCGCGCGCCGACGCCGCGCCCGGTCAGCTTGCCGATCGTCGATTTGCGCGACGTGCCGATCAGCGTGGGAAAACCGAGCGCGACGAGGCGGTCGAGCGCGCGCAGCACCGTGATGTTGTGCTCGGGCAGCTTGCCGAACCCGATTCCGGGATCGAGGATCACGTGCTCGGGGGGAATCCCCGCGCGCACGCAGCGCGTCGCGGCGTTATCGAGAAACGCGAGCATCTCGTCCACGACGTCGCGCTCGTACACCGCGACGGCTTTGTTGTGCATCACGACGATCGGCGCACCGGTCTGCGCGCACGCACCGATGAGCTCGTCCGAAGCGCCCCAGATCGAGTTGAGCAAGTCACCGCCGGCGGCGTGCGCGGCGCGGAACACCCCGGCCTTGAACGTGTCGATCGACACCACGGCGTCCGGTGCGGCGGCGCGGATCGCGGCAACGGCCGGCAGCAGCCGCGCGCGTTCGGTGTGGTCGCCGATCGGCTGATGGCCCGGGCGCGTCGACTCCGCGCCGACGTCGATGATGTCTGCGCCGTCGGCGAGCTGCTGCAGCGCACGCGCCGCGGCGGCGTCCGCGTGCGGGTCGCCGTCGCCCGAGAACGAGTCGGGCGACACGTTCACGATGCCCATCACGTACGTGCGCTCGCCCCACGCCAGCACGCGGTCGCGCACGCGCAGCGCACCGCGCGCGCGTACGTTTTTCAAACGCGAAGCTCGGCCCACGGCCGAGCGGAGGGGTTCGCGGGACGCGAAGCTATCATACATTCGAGTTCGACTGAACGTTCGTCATCCACCACGCGCGCAGCTCGGCGACGACGAACGTCGAGCCGGTGATCACGATGATGTCGTCCGCTTCGGCGTTGCGGCGCGCGATCGAGAACGCCTCGACCGGATCGGTGATCGCGCGGCCCCAGCCGCCGAGCTCGTCGGTGATCGACGCGAGCCGCTGCGGCCGCGACGACGTGCGGCCCGCGGTCGAGAACGTGGTAAACGTGAACGAACCGCGCAGCGCCAGAAACGGCTGGATCACCTGCGCGGCGTCCTTCGACTCGCCGATCGCCATCACGAACAAGAACCGGCGGTCCGGAAACGTCTCGCCGAGCGCGCGCGCGAGGTGCGCCGCTTTGTCGGGGTTGTGCGCGATGTCGAACACCACACCCGGATGCGACGGGAAGAACTCCATGCGGCCCGGGATCACCGTGCGCGCGAGCCCAGCTTCGATCTGCTCGCGCGTGGGGCGCAAATCCGGACCGAGCTGCTCGAGCGCGCGAATCGCAGTCGCCGCGTTCTCTTGCTGAAAGCTCCCGAGCACCGGCAGCGAGATCTCGTAACGGTCCTTGGGCGTGACGACGGCGAACGACTGGCCGTAGCGCTCGCCGCTGCGCGGCTCGATCGTCGCGGTGTCCACCACCGAGATGAACGGCGCGCCGGCGTCCGCGCATGCGATCTCGATCATGCGGCGCGCGCCCTGATGGCGCACCGAGCTCACGAGCGGAATGCCGTGCTTGGCGATGCCCGCTTTGTCGCGCGCGATCTCTTCGACCGTGTCGCCGAGGATGTCGGTGTGGTCGACCGCGACGTTCGTGATCACCGAAACCTGCGGGCGCAGGACGTTCGTGCCGTCCAGCGTTCCGCCGACGCCCGCTTCGATCACCGCGACCTCCACGCCGCTGCGCGCGAACCACAGGAACGCGAGCGCGAGCAGCGTCTCGTAGTACGTCGGCCGGCCATGCTCGAACGAGATCGCGTCGACCGCGGTCTGCATCTCGCCGATCAGGTCGCCGAACGCCTCTTCGGGGATCGCGATGCCGTCGACGCGCGCGCGCTCCGTGACGCTGGTGAGGTGCGGCTTGGTGTGCAGTCCGGTCCGCTTCCCGCTCGCTTGCAGCGCGGCGGCGATCATCGTCGCCGTGGAGCCCTTCCCGCTCGTGCCCGCGATATGGATGGTGGGATACGCGTTCTGCGGGTTGCCGAGCGCCTCGAGGAACGCGTAGATGCGATCGAGACGGTTGGGCATCCGTCGCGACGCGTTCTCATTGATCAGTCCCAGCAGGTAGGACTGTGCCGACTGAAAGGTCACCCTTCGTGATACCCCGCCGGATGCGCGTCTGTTGCGGAGCCCGCCAGCAGGTCGAGCGCGTGCGGGAGCGCGGCCACGATCGCGTCGAGCGTCTCGCGCACCGCCTTCGGGCTGCCGGGCAAGTTCACGATCAAGGAACGGTTGCGCACCCCCGCTACCGCGCGGGAAAGCATCGCGGTTCGCGTCGCGCGCATCGACGCGGCACGCATCGCCTCCGGAATCCCCGGCACCTCGTAGTCGAGCACCGCCGCGGTCGCCTGCGGCGTGCGGTCGCGGTCGCCCAATCCCGTTCCGCCGGAGGTGAGGATCAGCCGCGTCGGACCATCGCACAGCTCGATCAGCGCCGCCTGCAGCGCCGCGGGATCGTCCGGCAGCACGCGCTCGTCGTCGATCGCGAGCGGGTTGCCCAGCAGCGCGTCTTTGATGACCGGAATGCACGCGTCGGGACGCTCGCCCGAATGCGCGCGATCCGACAAGATGATGACCGACACCGGATACGCTTCCTGCGGCGTCACTCGGCGATTCTCCAGTCGCCGGACTTGCCGCCGGTCTTTTCGATCAAACGCACGCTCTCGACCACGATGCCCTTGTCGACCGCTTTGCACATGTCGTAGATCGTGAGCGCCGCAACGCTCGCGGCGACCATCGCCTGCATCTCGACTCCGGTCTGTCCGACCGTCGTCGCGCGGCTCTCGATCCGCAGCGTCGTCGCATCGTCCCACGCGAACGCAACGTCCACCGCGCCGAGCGGGATGGGATGCGCGAGCGGGATCAGCTCGTCCGTGCGCTTCGCCGCCATGATACCGGCGAGTTGCGCTGCCGCGAACGCATCGCCCTTCGCGAGCGTCGCGTCGCGCAGCGCGTTCGCCGCAGCGTCGCTGAGCCGCACGCGCGCCTGTGCGCGCGCCGTGCGCGCGGTCGACGCCTTCGCGCCGACGTCGACCATCGCCAGCGAACCGTCCTCGCGCACGTGCGAGAGCTTGGAAGTCACGGTGCCACCACGATCACAGGAACGAAAGATCCGTAGCTTGCGGCACGACGTCGTTCTCGCGCAGCCATTCCGCGTCGTACAAGCGCGAGCGATAGCGGTCGCCGCCGTCGCACAATACCGTCACCACCGTGCTGCCCGCCGGCAGCGTGCGCGCGTAGCGCGCCGCCGCCGCCACGTTGAGCGCCGCGGAACCGCCGACGAACAACCCTTCCTCGCGCACCAGCCAGTGCGCCATCTCGGTCAGCGTGCGATCGTCCACGCGCAACGCGTCGTCGACCGGCGCATCCTTGAAGTTCGCGACGATGCGCTTGATCCCGATCCCCTCGGCGTTCGAGTCGCCGTCGGCCGCAAGCTCGCCGGTCTTCACGTAGCTGAACAGCGCCGACCCGTACGGGTCCGCGAGGACCACGCGAATCTTCGGATCGTACGCCTTGAGCGCGCGCCCCACGCCGGCGATCGTGCCGCCCGTTCCCGCGGCGGCGACGAACGCGTCGAGCGCGCCGCCCGTCTGCGCGATGATCTCCGGCCCGGTCGTGCGCTCGTGCGCATCGCGGTTCGCGGTGTTCTCGAACTGGTTCGCCCAAACCGCGCCCGGCGTCGCTTCGGCGACGCGCCGCGCCTCGTGGTAATAGTTCGCGTCGTTGGTGTACGGCGCCGACGGCACGACGCGCAGATCGGCGCCGTAGGTGCGCAGCAGGCCGTACTTCTCGGGCGCCTGATCGTCGGGCATCACGATGATCGTGCGGTAGCCGCGCGCGTTGCCGACCAGCGTCAGCCCGATCCCGGTGTTGCCCGCGGTGCCTTCCACGACGACGCCGCCCGGCGCGAGCAGGCCGCGCGCCTCGAAGTCCTCGATGATCCCGCGCGCAGCGCGGTCCTTCACCGACCCGCCCGGGTTGAGGAACTCCGCCTTGCCGAGGATCGTGCGCCCCAGCGCCGCCGAAAGCTTGGGCAGCGCGATGAGCGGCGTGTTGCCGATCGCGCCGACGAACCCGGCGGACGCTGCGGTCGATACTACGGTCGGTGAGGGATTCGGCACGGTGCGGTGAACGTCGTCCGGCGAGGATGACGGTTCCTGTTGGGGCAGACGGCGCGATCGGGTTGTATAGCGCCGCCGGCTACGCATTCGCGGTCCGCCGGCTCGGCTTCGGCCGCCGCGGCGCGGAGCTCGCCGCGCGGTTCGCACGCCA
>JAQBPK010000088.1 GCA_028287565.1 Vulcanimicrobiota bacterium | reverse complement strand
ATCTACGGCGGCTCGAACGAGATCATGCGCGAGATCGTCGGCCGCTCGCTCGAAGGAGGACGCCGATGATCGCCGAGCGATCCGCGCCCGCGCTGGCGGGGCTGATGATGGACCGGTCGCTGCAAATATCGCGGCTCATCGATCATGCCGCGACCTGGCACGGCGACGTCGAGATCGTCACGCAGCGCACCGGCGACCCGGACCGCCGCTCCAACTATCGCGAGCTTCGGGCGCGCAGCGCGCAGCTCGCGCACGCGCTGCACGAGCGGCTGCACGTCGCGCCGGGCGACCGCGTCGCGACGTTCGCCTGGAACACGCAGCGGCATCTCGAGCTGTATTACGGCGTGTCGGGGATGGGCGCGGTGCTGCACACGATCAACCCGCGCTTGTTCGCGCCGCAGATCGTCTACATCGTCAACCACGCGCGCGACCGCTTCGTCTTCCTTGACGCCGATCTGGTGCCGGTGCTCGAGCCGCTCGCCGATCAGCTGCCCGGAGTCGAAGGCTACGTGATCCTGTGCGGCGAGGCGGAGATGCCGGTGACGACGCTGCGCAACGCCGTCGCGTACGAATCGCTCATCGCCGGCCTGCCGGACGACATCGCGTGGCCCGAGCTGGACGAGCGCACCGCGTCGTCGCTGTGCTACACGTCGGGCACGACCGGCAATCCCAAAGGCGTGCTGTACTCGCACCGTTCCACGCTGCTGCACGCGTTCGCGCAGGCCGCATCGTGGCAAGCGGGTTCCGGCTCGCAGGCCGTCGTGCTGCCCGTCGTGCCGCTGTTTCACGCGAACGCGTGGGGGCTGCCGTACATGGCGCCGATGCAAGGCTCCAAGCTCGTGTTCGCCGATCCGCACCTCGACCCGGCGGCGCTTTACGACGCGTTCGAGCGCGAGCAGGTGACGCTTACGTGCGGCGTGCCCACGATCTGGCTGCGCCTGCTGGAATATCTCGACCGCAACGAGCTGCGCTTCTCGAGCCTGAAGCTGCTCGGCGTCGGCGGCACCGCGCCGCCGCGCTCGATGATCGAAGCGTTCGAGGTGAAGTACGGCGTCACGGTGCTCAACGCGTGGGGGATGACGGAGACGAGCCCCGCCTGCACGTTCGGCACGCCCAAACCCGAGCACGACGTGCTGCCGCAGCGCATCGACTACAAGACGCACGCGGGCCGCTGCCTGTTCGGCGTGGAGATGCGCATCATGGGCGACGACGGCGTGCCGCAGCCGTTCGACGGAACGTCGCAAGGCGAGATCCACGTGCGCGGGCCGTGGATCGCGTCGGGTTATTTCGACGACGAGGACGCCACCGCGCGCGGCATCACGGACGACGGCTGGCTGCGAACGGGCGACATCGCGACGATCGATCCGGACGGCTACGTCACGATCCGCGACCGCGCGAAGGACGTGATCAAGTCGGGCGGCGAGTGGATCAGCTCGATCGAGCTGGAGAACATCGCGGTCGCGCATCCGGACGTCGCGGAAGCCGCGGCGATCGGCGTGCCGCACCCGACGTGGTCGGAACGGCCGGTGCTGTTCGTCGTCGCGAAGCAAGGCCGTACGGTCGATGCCGCAGCGGTGCTCGCCTTCTTGGAGGGCAAGGTGGCGAAGTGGTGGGTTCCCGACGACGTGCACGTCGTCGCGGAGCTGCCGCACACGGCGACCGGCAAGGTGTCCAAACGAACGCTGCGCGAGCATTACGCCGCGGCGACGGGCTGAGCCGCAAAAACGTCGCTGGGCGGGTGCCGGTGCGCGCCGTGCGGAATTTTATGCCATGACGCCCGCCTTCGTCGCTAGGGCCGCCGTTGTATTGGTGGCCGGCCTCCTCCCCGGTGCGGTTTTCGCTGCGCCCGCAACGCCGCCGGGTTCGGCGGCCGCGCCGCTGCGCTCCGTGACGTTCCAGATCGAGTTCACGTCGAAGACCGAGGAGCGCGTTCAAACCTCCGGCATACAGGGCCACGATTCGATGACCGGCGGCGGAGCCGGCGCGGCGGGGGGCGGGAGCTGGCGGACGCTGCCCGCGACTTCCGGCGCCGCGAAGGGGACGATCACGGTCGACGTCATCGCCGTCACCGGCGACGGGCTCGTGGTCGACATCGCGGAGACCGCGGACCAGCGCAACGCGCCGAAGACGAGAATCGGGATCAGCACGAAAGGCCGGCTCGTGTACGACGTCGCCAAGGCGACGGTCAACGAAGAAGAGATCATGCTGCTGCAGCTGCTCAACCGCGCGCTGGTGGAAGGGCACGACAACGACGGCGTCACCTGGACGGACGATCTGAGCGTGCACGGTTTCAAAGACGTCACGACGTACCGCATCCTCTCTTCGACCGACGTGAAGCCGGGCCCGGTGCTGCACATGGAGCTCGAACGCAGCGTCTCGGCATCCGCGGGCCACCCGTTCGAGATGACCGCGACCGGAAAGTTCGACTACAACGAGCAGCGCGCAATCCCGCTCGACGTCACGCTGCGCGAGCGCCGCACGAGCGTGGTTGCATCGGGCCGCCAGCAGCAAGTCGACGCGGTGTACACGTACAAGCTCGTCGCCGACTCGCTTTCGCGAACATGACGCGCGCGTTAGCCGCCTCGGCCGTCGTCGCGCTGATGGCCGGCATGCTGTCCGCCACGCCGCTCGCCGCGGCCGCTGCCTCCCCGCCGGTCGCGCCGTTTCGCTCGATGACGTTCCAGGTCGAGTTCTCCTCGCGCGTCGAGGAGCGCGTTCAGGTGTCCGGGCTGTCGGCGAGAAACCCGCGCAACGGCAAGTCGATGGGAGCAGTCGGCGGCGGCAGCTGGAAGTCGTTCGTCGCGAACGGCGCCACGGGCACGGCGACGATCACCATCGACGTCATCGCGGTCACCGGTGACGGCCTCGTGGTCGACGTCACGGAGGTCAGCGATCAGCGCGCCGTGCCCAAGACGCGCATCGGGATCACGACGCAAGGAAAGCTGATCTACGATCCGGCCAAGGTGGTGCTGAACGAAGAAGAGCTGCTGTTGCTGCAGTTGCTCAACCGCGCGCTGGTGGAAGGCCACGACGGCGACGGCGCCACGTGGACCGACGATTTGAGCGTCCACGGTTTCAAGGACGTGACGACGTACCGCATCGTCTCGTCCACCGAAGCCCAGCCCGGGCCGGTGCTGCACATGGAGCTCGAGCGAAACGTGTCGGCGGTCGCCGGGCAACCGTTCGAGCTCACCGCCACCGGCAGGATCGACTACAACGAGCAGCGCGTGACGCCGCTGAGCGCGACGCTGCGCGAGCGCCGCACGAGCGCGAGCCCGACGGGCAAGCAGCAATACGTGAACGTGCTGTTCGAGTACAAGCTCGTTACCGATACGGCTGCGAAAGTGTAGCGAGACGCAATTGAGCATGACGATCAGCGGGAGATCGTCGTACGTGACGTTTCGGGCTCTCGTTCTGGCGGTCTGCGGTTTTCTGTTCGCAGGCTGCGGCGGCGGAGGCGGCTCCGTACCGCCGAACGCGCCGGCCGCAACCGGGCCGAACGGGTTCGCGATCCCGGCCTCGCTCGCGCGCGGCGTCCCGCCGAGCCCACCGAGCTTCGTCCCGCCCGCGCCTCGGGCGCTGCGTGCTCCGGCCGGGCGCGGGACGGCCGCGGTGCACGCGCCGTTTTTCGCGGGCGAAGCAGCGCTGAGCAACGGCGTCTACTACCTCGCGCTGCCCAACGGGAACCCGTTCGGATATTACAGCTATCTGACCGACTCGAACTACATCTACCACTTCGACATGGGTTACGAGTATGTGGTGGACGCGAACGACGGCCGCGGCGGCGTGTACTTCTACGACTTCGCGAGCTCGCATTGGTGGTACACCGGGCGCACGTACCCGTTCCCGTACGTCTACGATTTCGGCCTGAGCGCGCTCCTGTACTACTATCCCGACACGCAGCGCGCCGGACGCTACACGACCAACCCGCGGTATTTTTACAACTTCAAGACCGGCCAGATCATCAGGATGCCCGATCCGGAGGCGTCGAACTCGGGCAGCGGCATGTACGTGTTCGATCGTTCGCCGAATCAGATCACGTCGGTGCAGACGACGCTCACCGTCCCCACGAAACCGCCGGCGACCGGGACGCTCTTCTTGTGGCCCGGGCTTCAGCCGGTCGACGGGCCGAATTTCGAGCCGATCGACAACGGCGTGTTGCAACCGGTGCTCACCTGGGGACCGTCGTGCGCCCCCGGCGCCCTCAACGACTACTCGACCTGGTGGGTGTCCGGCGAGTACGTGAACACGTACGGTAACGATTCGCCGAATTATACGGGCTGCCACGGGGGGCCGATCATGGCGGTGAACGTCGGTGATTCCCTCGTGATGTCGATGACGCTGAGCGGAACGACGTGGTCGCAAGTGATCGCCGACCAGCAGACCGGTAAGTCCGTGTCGTATGCGATCGACATGCAAGGCCAGATGCAGCAAGCCTTGTACTTCTTCATCGAAGGCTACCGGCAGAACCCCGTTTCGTGGGTTAAATTCACGAACACGTCGTTTACGTTCGTGCAGCCGCCGGCTAATGGTTGTGCGTTGGCGCCGGCGGGGACGGCGGACTCGCGCAATACCGCGTCAACGCCGGTCGTTTCGAACGCCGGCAAGACGTGCTCGATCGCGACCATCACGCTTTACTCGCCCAAAGGTCCGGTCCCGGCGTCGGCGTCGCGTGCCGTGCAGCCGCCCGCCGTTTCCGGGCAGGTGCGATTCTGACGGCGTCCGCGTTCCGTGCCGTACAGCGGTTTCCTAAACGGCCAGCTCGCGGTAAAGGTTTGCGTAGCGGTGCGCGGGGCGGCGCCACGAGACGTCGGCGCGCATCCCGTTCGCCTGCATTCGCGACCACGCGGTGCGGTCGCGGAAAAGCTCGGCCGTGTGCGCGAGCGCGTGCTCGAGCGGCTCGGCGGCCGGCGGCGCGAACTGGATGCCGGTCGCGACGCCGGCTGCCAGCGCCATCTCGTTCGCGTGGATGACCGTGTCGGCCAGCCCGCCGACGCGCGCGACGACCGGCACGGCGCCGTAGCGCAGCGCGCACAGCTGCGTGAGGCCGCACGGTTCGAAACGCGACGGCACCAGCAGTGCCGACGCGCCGGCTTGGATCTGATGCGCCAGCGGCTCGTCGTAGCCGATCACGACGCCGATGCGGCCGGGGTTCGCTTTCGCGGCGCCGGAGAACGTCCGCTCGAGCGCGCCGTCGCCGGCGCCCAGCATGGCGAGCTGCGCGCCGGTGCTCAGCACGTGCCCGAGCACGTCGATCAAGAGATCGAGGCCCTTCTGCTCGGTGAGGCGGCTGATAACGCCGATGCACAGCGCGTTCGGATCGGCGTCGAGCCCAAGTCGCTGTTGGAGCGCCGCCGTGTTCGCCGCTCGCGCAGCGAGATGCTCGGCATCGTAGTTCGATGCGATGTATGTATCCGTTGCCGGGTTCCAGACGTCGACGTCGATTCCGTTGAGGATCCCCGACAGCACGGAGGCGCGCCGGCGAAGCAGGCCGTCCAAACCCATCCCGTCCTGCGGCGTGGTAATCTCCTGCGCGTACGTCGGCGACACGGTCGTGATGCGGTCGGCGAACTGCAAGCCCGCTTTCAGATAGCCGACGTTGCCGTAGTATTCGACGCCGTCGACGGAGTACGCGTCGGGCGGCAATCCCAGCGCGGGCAGCACCTCACGCGGAAACAGCCCTTGGAACGCGAGGTTGTGCGCGGTGATCACGCTCGGCGGAACGCTTCCGCCGGCGTAGTGAAGATACGCCGGCACGAGACCGGCTTGCCAGTCGTGGGCGTGGACGAGGTCCGGTTGATAGCCGCGCATCGCGCCGCCGGCGATACGCGCCGCGACCTGCGCGAACGCCGCGAAGCGGAACGCGTTGTCGTTCCAGTCGCGACCGTCCGGCCCCATGTACGGGTTGCCGGCGCGCGCGAACAGGTGCGGCGCATCGAGCACGAACACATCGAGCGCCGCCGCGTTGCCGCGCAACACGCGCGCGCTGCCGCCGAACAGGTCGTCGAGCGATAACGCCGTCTCGGCGTTCGGGAGCGCTTGCATCACCGCGGGATAACCGGGGACGAGCGTCGTGACGGCAACGTCCTCTGCCGCGAGCGCTTTCGGCAGCGCGCCCGCGACGTCGGCGAGGCCGCCGGTCTTCACGAGCGGATACACCTCGGACGCCGCCGCTAGGACGCGAATGCGCGCCATCGCTACAGCTTTTCGATCATCGCTTGCGTGATCAGGCAGATGCCGCGCTCGGAGCGGCGGAACCGCCGCGCGTCGAGCTCGGAATCTTCCCCGACCACCAGATTTGGGGGAATGCGCACGCCGCGGTCGACCACGACGTTCGTGAGGCGCACGCCGCGCTCGACCTCCGCGTACGGAAGGACCACCGCACCGTCGAGCGCGCTGTACGAGTTCACGCGCACGCCGGTGAACAGCAGCGACTTGTGCACCGACGCGCCCGACACGACGCAGCCGCCCGACACGAGCGACGTGTGCGCCTCGCCGCGGCGGCCGTGCTCCTCGTGCACGAACTTGGCGGGCGGCGTGATCTCGGCATAGGTCCAGATCGGCCAGCTGTGGTCGTACAGATCGAGTCCCGGCACGACGTCCGTCAGCGCGACGTTCGCTTCCCAGTACGCATCGATGGTGCCCACGTCGCGCCAGTACGCTTCCGCCTCGTTGCTCGAGCGAACGCAGGAGCGCTCGAACGGGTGCGCGACCGCAAGCCCGTGCTGCACGATGTACGGGATGAGGTCTTTGCCGAAGTCGTGGCTCGACGTCTCGTCGGCGGCGTCGCGCTGCAGCTGCTCGAAGAGATAGTCCGTCTTGAACACGTAGATGCCCATGCTCGCGAACGACCGGTCGGGATCGCCGGGCATCCCGGGCGGGTCGGCGGGCTTCTCCAGAAACCCGATGACGCGGTCGGACGCGTCCGCGTGCACGACGCCGAAGCCGCTGGCCTCCGCGCGCGGGACGACGACGCAGCCGACGGTGACGTCGGCCTTCTGCTCGACGTGCTGCTGCAGCATCGGCTCGTAGTCCATCTTGTAGATGTGATCGCCGGCGAGCACCACGATGTACTCGGGCGCGTAGCTGCGGATAATGTCGATGTTCTGGTACACGGCGTCGGCGGTTCCGGCATACCACTGCGATTCCGAGACGCGCTGGCTCGCGGGCAGGATGTCGAAGCCTTCGTTGCGCTCCGGGCGCAGGAAGTTCCAGCCGGCTTGCAGGTGCCGGATCAAGCTGTGCGCTTTGTACTGCGTCGCGACGGCGATCCGGCGAATGCCCGAGTTGAGCGCGTTGGAGAGCGCGAAGTCGATGATGCGCGACTTGCCGCCGAAGTGCACCGCGGGCTTGGCGCGCTTGTCGGTGAGCTCCATGAGGCGCGAGCCGCGCCCTCCGGCAAGGACGTACGCCATGGCATGGCGGCTCAGCGGCCCGGTCGGTTGCGTCATTTCGCGTACATACCCGGAAAGGCGCCGGACCGCCCCGGCTCTCGGTACGGAGGGCCCGAGCGGCGCGGGACGTAACCGGACGCGGCGTGCCGCACTCCGTCGTCGATGAGCTCCTGTACGAGGCGCGTTTGTATGCCGCGCGCTTCGGCCAACCGCATTCCGTCGTTCCGGACAAGCACCTCGCGATCGTGACGTGCATGGACTCGCGCATCGACGTGTTCGGCCTGTTCGGCCTCGCGATCGGCGACGCGCACATCATCCGCAACGCGGGCGGGATCGTGACCGACGACGTCCTGCGCTCGCTAGTGCTCTCGCAGCGCGTGCTGCGCACGCGCGAGGTCATTCTGGTTCACCACACCGACTGCGGGCTGCAGCAAATCCACGAGGCCGAGTTCCGGGAGAAGCTGCGCGCCGACGTCGGCGAGCCGCCGCCGTACGAGTTCGGCGCGTTCGACGATGTCGACGCCGCCGTGAAGCGCGCGATCCAACGCGTCCGCGAGCACAAGTTCCTGCCGAGCCGCGACCTCGTGCACGGCTTCGTGTACGAAGTCAAGACTGGCGTCTTACGCGAGCCGCATTGAGCACGGGAGGGCGGCCGAAGGGCCGGCCCTAAACGGCACGTCATGCCGGACAGCGGACGCGTCGCCATCGTGGCCGGGGCTTCGGGCGGTATCGGGTCGGCTACCGTCCGCGCTTTTTTGGCGAACGGAATGAGCGTCGTGATCGCCGCGCCGCAAGATGCGCTGCTCGATGCGATCGCGCGCGAGACCGAGCCGCTGCGCGAACGAGTGCTCGTCGTGCCGGCCGACATCACGCGCCGGGCCGACGTCGACGAGCTCGTCGCGCGCACGCTCGTGCGGTTTGGGCGGATCGACGTGCTCGCGAACGTCGCGGGGATCGGGTCGAGCCCGTCGTTCTGCGACAGCACGGACGAGGAGATCGAGCGCGTACTGGCGGTGAACTTGCTCGGTGCGGCGCGGCTGATGCACGCGGTGCTGCCCGTGATGAAAGCACAGCGCCGCGGTGCGATCGTCAACGTCGGCTCCGTCGCCGGCGAGGCGGCGGTGATGGGGATCTATTCCGCGTCGAAGTTCGGGTTGCGCGGCTTGAACGACAGCGTGCGGCGCGAAGTGCGCAGCTTCAACATCTCCGTTACGCTGGTCGAACCGGGCTTCGTGCGCACGCCGATGAACCCGGCGATGAGCAACCTTCCCGGGCCGGAAATCGTCGCCGACGCGATCGTCGCCGCCGTGACGCGCCCGCGGCGCGCGCATATCGTGCCGGGGCGCTACCGGTTGCCGGTGTTCTTGGTGAAGACGTTCCCCGGCTTCGTCGATCTCGTCTTCGGCGACGCGCGGGTGCAGCGCCGCCTCAACCGCGACGCGCGCGCGGCGCGCGAGAAAGCGATGACATGAACGAGCACCGGCGTGAAGCCGTCGTCGTTACCGGCGCGTCGAGCGGGATCGGCGCGGGCGCCGCGCTGCTGCTCGCGCGCGAGGGTTTCCTCGCGTTCGCCGGCGTGCGAAACGATGCCGATGCGGCACGCGCCGCGACGCTGCACGAGCACGTGCGCCCGCTGCGGCTCGACGTTACCGACCGCGACTCCATCGAGGAGGCCGCGCGCCACGTCGCCGAGAGCGGCCACGTGCTGCGCGGCGTCGTCGCCAACGCCGGCGTCGCCGTTGCGGGGCCGCTGGAGTTTCTGCCGGTCGACGAGCTGCGCCGGCAGTTCGAGATCAACGTGTTCGGCGCGGTCGCGACGGCGCAGGCGTTTCTTCCGCAGCTGCGCTTGTCGCGCGGGCGGCTCGTGTTCGTGGGCTCGATCTCCGGGCGGCTCTCGGTGCCGTTCATCGCGCCGTACAGCGCGTCGAAGTTCGCGCTGCGCGCCATCGCCGACGCGTTGCGTACCGAATTGCGTCCCGCCGGGATCGCCGTCGCGCTGATCGAGCCGGCCTCGGTGAAGACGCCGATCTGGCAGAAGGGCCGCGACTCGCGCGACACGCTGCTGGGCCTGCTGCCGCCCAAGGCAATGGAGTACTACGGCCCGCAGATCGAGGCGGTATTCGCCGCGACCGCGCACGAGGAGCGTATCGGCATGCCGGTGGAGCGCGTGAGCCGCGCGATCCTGCACGCCGTCACCGCGCGCAAGCCGCGGGCGACGTATCTGCTCGGCGGCCCGGCTCGCATCGGCAGCATCATCGCGATGCTGCCGCCCGCGCTGCGCGACCGCGCGCTGCGCTC
>JAQBPK010000071.1 GCA_028287565.1 Vulcanimicrobiota bacterium | reverse complement strand
GCCGGCGTCCTGCAGCGCGTAGGCGCGCAGCTTGTTGGCAAGACCGATCCCGCGGCCTTCCTGGTGCAGGTACAAAAACACGCCGCGGCCTTCACGTGCGATCGCGGCCAACGCGGCGTCACGCTGCGGCCCGCAGTCGCAGCGCAACGAGTGCAGCGCGTCGCCGGTGAGACACTCGCTGTGCACGCGCACGAGCACGTCCTTGCCGTCGGCGATGTCGCCCATCACGAGCGCAACGTGCGCGGTTTTGTCCGTCTTGGTTTCATACGCGATGCCGCGGAAGGTGCCGTTGGTGGTAGGCAGCGTGAACTCCGCGATGCGCTCGACGAGCTTCTCGTGCCGCATGCGGTACGCGATCAGGTCCTTGACCGTGATCATGCGCAGGCCGTGCTTCTCGCAGAACAACTTGAGGTTATCGCGCCGCATCATGGAGCCGTCGTCGTCCATGATCTCGCAGATCACGCCGGCGGGATACAACCCCGCGAGCCGCGCGAGATCGACGGACGCTTCGGTCTGTCCGGCACGCACAAGCACGCCGCCTTCCCGCGCGCGCAGCGGAAACGTGTGCCCGGGCCGCAGGAAATCCGCTGGCCCGGCCTTGGTATCGATCAGCGCGCGAATGGTGTTAGAGCGGTCCTGCGCCGAGATGCCGGTGGTGACGCGACCACGCGCTTCCACCGAAACAGAGAACGCGGTTCCGAGCGGCGCGGTGTTGTCGTTCACCATGTTCGGAATCTGCAGCGCATCGAGCCGCTCGGACGTCATCGGCACGCAGATGAGTCCACCGCCCTCTTTGCGCATGAAGTTGATCGCCTCGGGCGTCACCTTCTCGGCGGCCATGACGAGGTCGCCCTCGTTCTCACGATCCTCGTCGTCCATGACCACGACCATCTTTCCGTCGCGAATGTCGGCGATCGCCGACTCGATCGAATCCATCGTGCTCCGTTCAGGATCGAGCCGCCGCCCAAGCGCGGGCAGCACGGAAGCGAGCTTGCGCACGCTGCTATACGACGGCTCCCGCCGCCCACTACGCAGCAGCGAGATCGCCCCTTCGGTCATCCCGGTACGCTGCGCCAGCTGAGAAGCGGTGAGCCCGGCATCAGCCATAGCCGTCCTGAGCTCGCCCGAAAAGTTCTCCATGCCCTTAAGACTCGTCTAGAGGCTTTACAGTTGTCAAGATCATAGAACTTGACGTGCCAGCGGCTTAACCGAGCCCCGGGTCCGCACCGCTCGGCCGGGAGGCGGCGCGACGGCGCGGGCCAAGCCTCCCCGATATGCCGAGGCGGTACCGCAGAAAGAAGCGCGTCGGGGATCGCAAGCCGCAGCCGCGCCAACCCTCACCGCCACGGCCGCCCCGCGCTCCCGACACCCCTGAACAGTACGCCGCGCGTCTCACGCTCATTCAGCGACTTCTGCGCGTGCTGTTTCGCGCGCGTCAACACGTCAGCCGCCGCAAAGCCGCCGAGTATTTCGCGCGCAAATCCGCCGCCGCCATCGGAGCCGTTCTATATCCCTTGGCACGCGCGCGAACCGAATAAGCCGCCGTGGGCCGATTGGACGTGGGTTATCGGCGGGCAGCGGTTCTATGATCGCCGGTGGGGCCCGCCGCCGCCGGGAATGTATCGGGCACCGCCGGAACCCCTCGCGGTGGAACCTGTGGAGCCCGCAGCACCGCAACGCGGCATTGCGGCGTGGATCACGAAGTGGCGCGAGCAGCATCGGCAAGCGTTCGCGACGTTCCTGTTTCTCGTCGCGGTGGTCATCACGGTGCTTGTAGTACCTTATCGCCTTTCGATGGTTCAAACGTGTAGGCATGACTGACAACGAGCAGCACGACCCCGATACCGCGATGGAACGGTTCCGCGACCTCCTCGGCCACCTCGCGTCGGTGTCGAAAGAGGACGTGGAGAATACTTCGGGTGTACCGGATGGGTGGAACTTGGTGCGCGAAGTATATCATCCTGACAGTTGTCAAAGGTGGGTACTCCGCGCACCAGAGTAACCGGCCTGGGAATAGAGGCAGACGAGCGCCCGGATTCGAGGCGCGTCCCGCGCAAATGCGCGGAGACCTCCTGGCTTAGATTTCGTTCACCGGAAACGTCTGCGTTAGAGCTCCCGACCTCCAAACGACGTGCAGGGAGACCGTCCGCGTGCCGCCGTGGTATCGATGGTAAACGCGATACCATTCAGCAGCATATTGGAGCGAGTTCGATGATATCGGCCCGGCGACTGAAAGGGTCGCACCCGGTCCGCCGGCGATGTGGACTCCAAGTGGCTTCGGCAACTTGTCAAATCTCGACTTATATGGACTTCGTTCGTTTTTTTCGAACATGGCTTTTGCGCTACGCAGAAGCTCGTGCTCTTCCATGGCCACGATTTTCGTCGAGTCATGACATGGAAAGAAGTCCGAGCATGGGCTGTCGGCAACAAAATACCGGAAACCGATGATGGCCGCGGCAGCCACTGCGATTAGTATCAGAATTGCCCGCCGTCGCGTCACTCCCGGTTCTCGTGCGCCTAGAAATAATGCACGAGCGTATTGCCCGTGCCGTATCCGTACGGGTAACGTGTACCTCCCGCCGCCGCGTTCAGGTGCGCCACGAACTGGTCGATCGTGCCCGGAGAAATTCCGCTCGAGAGCAATAGGCCGTCCGCCCACGAGTTGCTGTTCAGATTGAGATAATCGTAAGCCGGAGCTGCGTCGCCCGGCGTATGCGCATTGTATTGATCTCGTTTGTAGCTTAGCGTCTGGGACAAGCTCAGAGCTTGAGCACGCGGGAGAGCGAAGTAGAAATGCGGATCCCCCAGGACATTTTGCTGATACGGTTCCGGTCGGAGTTTCGTCCCGTCCCGACCGCCTTGCAATGGAGCGGGCAGAACGGGTACATGATTCGACCAATATTCTATGTACAGATGACCGCCGTTGGAGACCTGACCATTTTGCCCATTCGGGTACTGGCTATTCGCCGTTGCGACGTGTATCGATATCGCGTCGATGACCCCAGGCAATGACGGTGGTGGGGGGTTCGGCGTCTGGCCGACATACTGGCCGGTGTAGAAGTAGATCTGCCACGTACTGCAGATTTTTCCGTCAGTCTTACTGACGAAGCTCGAAGCCGTTTGCTGGCATCCCGACGCATCGACGGTGTACGTACCGCCCTCGCCGCTGCTGTAGTACAAGACGTTCGTGTCGTCGCCGGGTATGAGATAACACAGCGACTCATCCGCGTCACACCCGTCGGGCGTACCGATCAGCGGAGGAGGAATCTTTGGCGGAACGTCGCCTCCTCCACCGCTCACGCCCCCGCCCCCGCTGCCGAGGTAGTACGCATCGTATAATATTGGAACGGCAACCATACACGACTCGCAGGGGATGATGAAACACCCGAGATCCATATCGCAATACGGTGTCGACCCGAGGAACTGCGGCTGCTTCACATGTGAATCGCTTGCGGCTACGTAGTGTGCGCCCCGCCTGGCCCGGCACAGGCAGAACAAATAACGAGGCTGAATGACAGCAGGGCCACGACCCAGCCGCTACGGAGCCCGCTCATGACTGCGGCTTTCCAAGAATCTTTACCGAAAAGCGGCGTAGTAGACGCGCTTCTTGATACAGGTGTTCCCGAGAAGTCAGCGCCGCCGCATCAAGGCTCGCAACTAGGCGCAGCACGCGATTCAAGTCCGTCACCTCGTTGCGGTGCTGGGCCGTATGATATCGCGCGACCGCCGCGATGAAGAGTGCGTCTGCGGCGCGCACGCGAAGACGATCTCTCTCGATCACGCTGGTCGGCGCGTTGTCCGCGCACGCGGTCAAAACGCCTGCGGCATGCTCCGCACTCTGCGCCAAACGTTTCATGTCTTTTGCCGCGCCGGCATTGAGCTCGCCATGGAATGCCGCGACGGAAGCCTGCAACGCTGGGCACTTGGGCTCACGTGCATCCGCGCTCCCCGACGCAGCGGATGCGGCGCAGAGCCTTGCGCTACCCAAAACCGCAGCCGCAATAGTGGCCGTGACAAAGCGATTAACGCTACGCGACGGAACCCTCATCAGATAAACCCGCAATCGAGAGAGGAGTGAGCCGCGCGCCCGCACGACCATGGTAGCCGCTTGCGGGGACGCATTGGAATACCTTCACGAGGTTGGCAGCCGGCAAAGCGGTTGCTTGCTAGAAGCATGGATGCTCGAGTCCGGCCAATGACGCAAAGCCTGTTGACATTTCGCGATATATCTTTTAGTATCGCGACATGATGAATGACATGCGCCGGGCGTTTTTCCGGCACGGCCGGGGCCGGGGGCCTCGTGAGTTCTGGGGTCTGGGTTACAACAAGGAGTGGGGTGGCTGGCGTGCCGGCCGCATCCGTCCCATCCGCCGGGGCGACGTGAAGTTCGTCGTGCTCGAAGTGCTCACGGAGGGGCCGAAGCACGGCTATGAGGTGATCAGCGCGATCGAGGAGCGCCGGAACGTCCGCCCGAGCGCGGGCTCGATCTACCCGACGCTGCAGATGCTCGAGGACGGCGGCTTCGTCAAGTCGGCCGAAGTGGACGGCAAGCGCGTGTACTCGATCACCGACAGCGGGCGGGAGCTGCTCGCGAACCGCGCCGCCGAGGCCGATGAAGTCGAAGAAGACGACGCTCCGGACGCGCAGCACCGGCTCCGCGAGTCGGCGATGAAGCTCGCGCGCGCGGTCATGAGCGCGCGCGGCAGCGACGACACGACGGTCGACCGCATTCGCGACATCCTCGACCGCGCGCGCAAGGAAGTCTACACGATCCTCGCGTCCGACGAGTAGCTAGCTCGCGAGCGCGTTCTTGAGCGGCGCGGGAATCCGTGTCGCCCGCAGCGTTGTCCGGTCGAGCGCGGCCAGGACCAGCGCGCCGCCCACCAGGCGCGTTCCGTCCACGCGCTCGACCGGGAATGCGAACGTCATCGACGACGCGCCGATCTTGCGCAGCTCCGCGCGGCACACGATCTCGTCGTCGAGCTTCGCGGGCGCGTAGTAGTCGCATTCAAGATGCACGCGCGCGATCCACACGCCCAGCTCATCCGAGATGACGTCGTACGGAAAGCCTAGCGCTCGAAAGAACTCGCCTTCGGCGGCTTCCATGAAGCGCAGGTAGTTCGCGTAGTGCACGACGCCCATGACGTCCACGTCGCGCCAGCGCACGCGCTCGCGCACGTCCGGACCGACGCGAATCGGTTCGTCTGTTGTGCCCGGCGGGATCAGATCTCGTACGCCCAAGCCACTTCGTCCGCGGTCGGCGCGGAGTCGCGCTGCTGCGCGTAGACCGTCATCGCGCCTTGAGCGTAGCGCGCGACCGGGTCCGCTTCGAGGTTTACCCGGTCGCCGGGGCCTTTCGTGCCGAGCGTCGTGCGGCGCGCGGTCTCCGGGATCAGCGCGATCGTGAAGTGATCCGCCGTTACCGACGCGATCGTGAGGCTCACGCCGTCCACCGCGACGTAGCCTTTCTCGACGATCAGCGGCGCGAGCGCGTCCGGCAGCACGACATGCAGCCGGAAGCCCTGCCCCTCCGGGGTCTTCGCGAGAATCGACGCGCTCGCGTCGACGTGGCCGTACACGAGATGGCCGCCCAGCCGGTCGCCGACGCGCAGCGACAGCTCGACGTTGACGCGGTCCCCGGCGCGCAGCGCTTCGAAGCCCGTGCGCGCGACGGTTTCGGGGACGACGTCGAAGCGCATCGTGCGCGCGTCGAAGGCCACGACCGTCAGACACGCACCGTTGATCGCGACGGAATCGCCGGCCGCGACGCCGTCCGCGATCGCATCGGGCGCTTCGACGACCAGCGTCAGGCCGCGGCGGGCATCGCCCTCGACCGAGGCGACGCGGCCGTCGTGCGCGATCAGGCCGGAGAACACGTGGTGAGGTCGGCGGAGAGCAGCATGTCGTCGCCGACGCGTTCGATGCGGTCGAAGCGCCATCCGTTCGCCCCGGCCAAGTCGGCCCCGGCCAAGTCGGCCCCGGCGAGCGCCGGGACCGCGGTGTCGGATCGCAGCAACGTGGGCGCGACCAGCCACACGAGGCGCTGTACCAGCCCGGCCCCGAGGAGCCGGCCTGCCAGCGTCGGGCCGCCCTCGCACAGCACCGTGGCGATGTCGCGCTCGCGCAGCGCCGCGAGCGCGGCGGCGAGATCGAGCTGACGTGCGTCCTCGTCCCCGACGTACACGACCTGTGCGAACCGCGCGAGCTCGGCGAACTTCTCGCGCGCGCCGCGCGGCGCGAGCACCATGGTCGGGCGGTAGGCGCCCAGCGGCGCGTCCGGCGGCGGCGCGAGCACGCGGCTCGTCGCGGGAATCGCCTCGGTCTCGCAGACGACGACGCGCGCGTACGGCTTGCGCCGCGTCGCGTGGGGGCGCACGGTGAGCTGCGGATCGTCGACGCGGATGGTTCCGGCGCCGACCATCACCGCGTCGTGCTCGATGCGCAGATCGCGCACGCGCTCGCGCGCGAGCGGCCCCGTAAGCCACTGCTGCGCGCCCGGGCGCGGTGCGACGTAGCCGTCGAGCGACGCGGCCATCTTCAGCGTGACGTACGGCCGGTCGTGCACGATCGTCCAGCGGAACCGCTCGATCAGCGCTTGCGCAGCCGCGTCGTCCGCAACGTCAACCTCGATCCCCGCGTCGCGCAGACGGCGCACGCCGCCGCCCGCGGTCTTCGGATTGGGATCGAGCGCGCCGATCACCACCCGCTCGATCTGCGCGGCGATCAGCGCCTCGCTGCACGGCGGGGTGCGGCCGGTGTGATTGCACGGCTCGAGCGACACGTACGCCGTCGCGCCGCTCACCCCGTTGCCGCGCGCGTGCGCGTCGCGCAGCGCCTCGGCCTCCGCGTGCGGCTCGCCGGCGCGATGATGCCAGCCTTCGCCGAGCGTGACGCCGTCGCGCACGAGAACGCACCCGACCGGCGGGTTCGGCGTCGCATCGGCGACGGCGCGCGATGCGAGCTCGACCGCGCGCGCGAGGTATGTGCGGTCGCGGTCTACGGCGTGACCTCGACGCCCTTCCAGAACGCGACGTAGCCTTCGATGTTCTTCGCCGCGTCCTTCGCCTGCGGGTAGTACCACGCCGCGTCGCGATTCTGCTTGCCGTTCACCTCGACGGTGTAATAGCTCGCCGTTCCCTTCCACGGGCACACGCTGTGCGTGTCGGACGGCTTGAAGTACTGCTTGTCGATCGCGTCGGCCGGGAAGTACTGGTTTCCCTCGACGACTTCGGTGCGGTCGCTCTCGGCGAGGACGGCACCGTTCCATACTGCTTTCACGTCCGTCATCGACCCGTTGGCGCCGAATTTGGTTCCGCCGTGCGCGCCAGGACGATGATGCGCCGCACCTCGACGCCGGCCTCCCCGAGCACGCGGATCGCGTCCCGCAGCGTCGCGCCGGTGGTGCAGACGTCGTCAAACAGCATCGCCGCGGCCGGGAGCGCGACCTCGCGCCGCAGCCGGAAGCGGCCGGCGGCGGCCAGCCGCTCGCGCCGCCCACGGCTCTCCTGCGCGGGGCCGCGCTTCTCCAGCACCTCCGTGCACGCGACGCCGCACCGCGCAGCCAGGCGCCGTGCGATCTCGACGCTCTGATCGAAGCCGCGCTCCGCGGCGCGACGGCGCGACGTCGGCAGCGGCACCAGGACGCCGCCGGCACCGGCAGCCGAAATGCCGGCCGCGCCCGCGGAGAGGTCGAGCGGCGCGCGCTCGGCGAGCAACCTCGCGAAAACGTCGAGCGGGTCGCGCTCGCCCCGTTTCATCGCGACGATCGCCGTGCGCAGCGCGCGTTCGTACTGTCCGAGCGCGAACGCCGGGACGCCGTCCAGCGTAAACGCGATCGCGTCGCGCGGCGACGGCGCGCAGGCCGCGCACACCGCCGGTCCGAGAGCGTCGCACGACACGCACGCCGGCGGAAAGAGCCACGTCCGGAGAACGTCGAGCACGCATGTCCATCACGCGATGCTCCCCGCGCGGCTAGTCTCGAACGTGTGCGCGTGCCGCCGCCGTCAGACCAGCCGGCTCCCCGCGAGCGCGAGCACGCCGATGATCACGGGCCGCAACCAGGTGTCCTTCACGACCGCAGACAGACGGCTCCCAATCACCGCACCCGGCACGGAACCGAGCAGCAAGCTCGAGCTCGCGCTCCAGTCGACGTCGCCGAGCGTCGAGTGCCCGAGCGCGGCGAGCGGTACGAGGAGCGCGCCGAACGCGATCTCCGAGCCGATCAGACGCCGCAGCGAGATTCCCGGCAACAAAAAGATCAGCAGCGGCAGCGTGACGGAACCGCTGCCGACGGACGTGATCGCAACGAGCACGCCGACGAGGGCGCCCGTCGCGACGAGCCCCGCGCTGCTGGCCGGCTTGAACGGCGCGCTCGCGCGCTTCGCGCCGGCGCCCGTCGCATCGCCGCCGCGGCGCAGCGCGTACGCGGCGATCGCGGCCGCGCACGCGAGCAGGATCGCGAACCCGATCGCGTGTTTGATCTCGGTGTTGAGCCGCGCGAAGGAGACGTGCGCGCGCAGGAATGCGGTCAGCGCCAAGCCGATACCCGCGCCCGGCGCGCCGCCCGCGATCAGCAGCAGCACGATGCGCTTGTCGACGGTGCCTTGCCGGCGGTGCATGAACGCGGCGACCAGCTTCGTCGGAACGCTGTACACCAGATCGGTACCGACCGCGATGATCGGGTTCACGCCGAGGAACAAGATCAAGATCGGTGCCAGAAGAGCGCTGCCGCCGATGCCGCAGACGCCGACCAGCGTTCCGACGACGAGACCGGCCAGCGTGAAGCGTACGTCCACGCTGTGCGTTAGATCGCGGTCGGTTCGTTGGCGACGATCGCGCCGTCGAGGGCCGCGCCGTCGTCCACGATGTAGCGCTCGCCGACGATCGTGTCGCGCACGGTGGCGTTGGCCCCGATCGTCGAGCCGTTCCAGACGATCGCGCGGTCGAGGACGGCGCCGTCGCCGATGCGCACGCGGTCGCCGATGACGGTCGGGCCGGTGATGCGCACGCGGTTGCCGATCTCGACGTCTTCGCCGAACCGCACGGGGTCCTCGATGCGCGCATCGCCCGGCACCGTCACGCTCGGCGGAACGCCGGTCGCGCGCGCGCCTTCGATGCGCACGCGGCCCGTCAGCACGTCCTCGGTTGCGCGGCGGTACTCATCCGGCGTGCCGATGTCGCGCCAGTACGCACCCTTCAGGTGCATGCCGTAGAACGGCAGCCCATCGCGCAGCAGCTCGGGAAAAACTTGCTTGCCGAAATCGTAGAACGTGCCGGCCGGGATGCGGTCGAAGATCGCCGGCTCGAACACGTAGATCCCGGTGTTCGCGAGCTTCGACTTCTCGGTGCCTTTGGCGGGCTTTTCCTGGAAGCCGGCGATGCGGCCGTCGTCGTCGAGGATCACGACGCCGTACTGATCCACTTCGTCCGCTTCCACCAAGCCGATCGTCGCGAGCGCGCCGCGTTCTTTGTGGAACCGCACCAGCGAAGCGAGGTCGGCGTTGGTAAGATCGTCGCAGCCGACGACCACGAACGTCGAGTCGAACCAGCCCTCCATCTGCTTGAGCGCGCCGGCGCTGCCGGTCAGCTCGCGCTCGCGCAGGTAGTGCAGCTTCGCGCCGTAGCGGCTGCCGTCGCCGAACGTCTTTTCAACGAGATCGGCGAGGTAGAACACGTTGATCGCGACCTCGTCGTAACCGAACGACGACAGCCAGCGCAGCACGTGGCCGCTGATCGGCTCGCCGGCCACCGGGACGATCGGCTTGGGAACTTGCTTGGTGAGCGGGTAGAGCCGCGTGCTCATACCGCCCGCTAGAATCATGGCGCGCATCAGTGCTGTCTGTTCCCCGGTTTGCGGCCGGTCAAGGCTTCGCCCAGCGCGGCCAGGGCAAAGCGCGGCAGCGCGAGCTGGCGCCGCCAGCGGCGCGGCTCCTTTGCCAGCCGGTAGGCCCATTCGAGACCCGCGCGCTGATAGAACGCGGGCGCGCGAGCGACGTTCCCGGCGAACACGTCGAACGAGCCGCCGACGCCGATCCCCACCCCGCAGCCCGCCGCGCCGAGATACCGCGCGAGCCAGAGCTCTTGCTTCGGCGACCCGAGCCCCGCAAGCAGCACGTTTGCACCGCTCGCGCGAATCGCGGCAACGACCGCGTCGCTTTCATCCGGTCCGAAATAGCCGTCGCGCGCGCCGGCGATGGTCACGCCCGGATATGTGCGGCGCAATGCCTCGGCCGCTCGCAGCGCGGTCTCACCGCCGCCGCCGAGCAGATACAGCCGCACGCCGTCGCCCGCCGCTGAACGCGCGGCAAGCGAGTCGACGAGCTCGACACCGGTGACGCGCTCGCGCAGCGGTCCGCCGCGCAGGCGTGACGCGAGCAGCAAGCCGATCGTGTCGCACGTGACGAGCGCGGCGCCGTTCACGACGCGCCGGAACTCCTCGTCGCGCTGCGCCGCCATCACCATCTCGACACCGAGCGTCACGACCAGCGCCGCGGCATCGGGGTTCGTGTTCGCATTCACATCGTTCGGATTCGAGCTGGCGTTCGCATCCGCGGTACTCGGATTCGGTATCGCGTTCGCGTGTGCGAGCGAGACGATCGCCGACACAGCTTCGTCGCGGGTGATCGCGTCTACGCGACAGCCGAGCACGGTGAAGCTGTCGGTCCGAGCTCGGTTCGTGCGAGGCCCGTCGAATGCTCCGTCAGCCACGAACGTTATGGCCGGTACGGCGCGATCAGCGGCGCGAGCGTTGCTTTGAGCGCGTCCGGCATGTCACCGAGCGGCAAGCGGCACGGGCCTACGTCGAAGCCGTACGTTCCCATTGCCCACTTCACCGGGATCGGGTTCGTCGTCGTGAACAGTGCGGCGATCAGCGGCGAGAGATCGCGGTGGATGCGGCCCGCCGTGTCGACGTCGCCCGCGTCGAACGCGTCGGCCATCGCGCGCAGCTCGCGCCCGACCAGGTGGCCGGCGACCGAGATCAATCCGTAGCCGCCGATCGCGAGCGACGGCAGAAAGATGTAGTCGTCGCCCGACCAGAACGTCACGTCCTCGCGCGGAAGATCGCGCAAGATCGCGGTGAACTGGTTGACGTCGCCGGTCGATTCTTTGATGCCCGCGACGTTCGCATGGCGCCGCGCGAGCTCGGTGAACGTCGCGGGCAGCATGTTCGTCGCGGTCCGGCCGGGGATGTTGTAGATGATCGCGGGCAGCGGCGTCGCGTCGAGGATCGCGCCGAAGTGCGCGAGCATGCCGTCTTGCGTCGGCTTCACGTACGCGGGGACGGTGAGCAGCACGCCGTCGACGCCGCACTGCTCAGCCTGTTTGGTGAGCTCGATCGACTGGCGCGTGTTGTTGCCGCCGGTCCCGGCGATCACCGTGCCGCTCGACCCCAGCGCCTTCTTGATCTCCGTGAACAGCGTGAGCTTCTCGCTCGTCTCGAGCGCGTTGCCTTCGCCGGTCGAGCCGCTCACCACCACGCCGTCGTTGCCGCGCTCGATCAGGAACTGCGCGACGCGAACGGCTTCGGCGACGTTCACGGCGCCGCTCGCGTCGAACGGCGTGATCGTCGCGGTGAGGATGCGACCGAGGTTCTTCAACGCGCGACGGCTCCGCGGCCGAGACGGAACGCGTCGTGCAGCGCCTGTTCGGCCGCTTGCGCCTGGTCCGCCAGGACGAGAATCGAGATCGTGATGTTGGAGTCGGTCGAGTGGATGATCTCCACGCCGGCGTCCGTGATGGCCTTCACGACCCGGTAGATGACGCCGGACGCGCCCCGCATTCCTGCGCCGACCACCGAGATCTTCGCGCAATGCGGGCGCATGCGCAAAGCGATGTTCAAGTCCGCCAGCGCGGGCCGGATCGCGTCGGCGTGCTCGTCGTCGACGATGAAGAACACGCCCGATTCGTTGACGTTGACCATGTCGATCGAGATGCCGCACTCGGCGACGCGCGCGAGGACGTCGCGGTCGATCTGGGAGCGGTCGGCATCCTCGGTGAGCCCTTGGATGATGCGGCAGAACGTCACGTCGCGGAGCACGGTGAGCCCGGTGACCGGACGCTCCGCGTCGACCGGCGCGTCGTCGTCGATCGTCGTGCCGACGCCGCTGCGCAAGCCCTTCACCACGTATGGCGTGCGCGTCGCGTGCGCGAGCTCCGCGGCCTTGTGGTGCATGACCTTCGCGCCGTTTCCGGCGAGCTCTACCATCTCGGCCTGCGTCACGCGCCCGAGCGGATGCGCGCCCGCGACGCGGCGCGGGTCGGCGGTCATCACGCCGGAGACGTCCGTGTAGATCTCGACCGTTTCCGCGCCGAGAGCATCGCCCAGCGCGACCGCCGTGAGGTCGCTGCCGCCGCGCCCGAGCGTCGTCGTGGCACGCTCACGC